>PKCQ01000374.1 GCA_002862265.1 Planctomycetaceae bacterium
GCCGCCAGCTGGGAATTCCAAACGACCGGGAACGAACAAGCCTTCGCTTCCGAAGCTGCCGTCACCGACGACGTCGTAGTGAATCTCCATGCCTTCCGGGCGATTGAATAGCACTTGAACGCTGCTGCCAGCGCCACCTGCCGTAATCACACCGCCATCCATGGCTCCGCCTGGTTCACAGTGCTGAGCACCCACAACTGGTGGAGCCATCATTGGACCACCGATGTCCGGTGCCATAACTCCTGGTCCAGGTCCACCTACGCCAGGTCCAGGGCCCATTAATTGGCCCGCTGGTGGCGTATTGTGCCTGACCGTTGTGCAGCCTACGAGGCAGCTGGATACTACCAAGGCTAGCGTTAGGAAAACACGCATTTTCATGCCTTACCCCCTGTTTGAGCTCGACGCACTCAACGCACGTCGGCCGTCTTTCAAAAACGATCCTGAGTGAGTTTGTTTCACGGAGACTTTGACTCGTTGATTCGCCTGGACTTCAGCCATCGCTGGCTTCTATCATCTCGGAGATCCGAGATGCGAAGCCTTGCTCTCGAAGAAAGCAAGCGGAGTGGCAACATCCATACAACCAACAGTTCCAGCGCAACAGTGGCACTCGAATGTCTCTGTGGTTTTTAGTTCGGCCTGTTTAGACTCGTTTCTTTGACAAAATCGGTACAACCTGAACATGTGGTGGTTTTTGAGCTCTTCCAATGACAGCAAATCAGCGGACAAAAACACTTTCGGAAGGCTTCGGCATCCCACGTTCGTAACCACTCTGCTCTTGGCTAGCATTGCTAGCGCGCTGGTTTTCCCACTGACAGGACTCGGCTCGCCGCAGATTTCGGCTCAGCCAGTCAGCGCTCCCAACGGCTCGATCGGGCGAGGTGGAAGCGATGAGAAAATCTCGCAAGAAGCCGCCGCGACGATGATCATGGAATACGCCACTCACTCAGCCGTGTGGGGACCACCGGCTTGGTGCCAAGTCCGTCAACAGATTCGCGTTCACAAGCAACAGTTCAGCGGCGCCGGAAAATTCATCCGGGGAGGGCAGGGGACCGGCAAACTGAATCTCAGCATCGAGATGTCTGCCGCGGACGACCAGACAAACGAACTCCTACAAATCAGCGATGGAACACGCTTGCAAACAATCGAACAGCTCGGCGAACAGCGACGCCGTACTATCGTCGATTTGCTAAAGGTACAAAAGCGGCTTAGTCGCAAGCGCACCTACCAAGACCGTATCGCCTCTATGTATCTCGCCATTGGCGGCCCCGCAGAATCGCTTCGCAAGCTAACGCAGCAATATCGCTGGCAAAGCTTGCGCGAAGAAAAGCACGATGGGCAAGAGGTCTGGGTGCTCTCCGGGACAATTCGATCAGAAGCCCCCGAGCGACGGCCAACCGCGATGATCGACAACAAAATCTTCGAACCCAACTTAAGCGGCCTTCAACCAACCGAGGCCAAAGTGACGATTGCGAAGCCGACGTCAGGTTGCAAGTTGCCATACTGGCTCTACCAAGTCGAATTCCATCGCTTCGCCGATCAGACCACCCCGCTCAACGACCATCCCGAAATGCGACTAACCATCGAGTGGGCGAATCCCAAGGAGCTTACTAACGATCAATTAACTGAAGAACATTTCCTCGTCACCTCGACCATCGATCCCTTCGACGAAGAAACTGAACTCTATCTTCCTCCGGTGCAATAGCAGTGTTATATCCTCAGTCTTACCCCCAGGCTCCGCAGACGCTACCGCAGCACGGATTTCTCACTTACCCACTGCCACCTACTTGATGGACATTTCATTCAACGCCCAGCCGTAAACACCGGTTGATTCAGGTTCTTCCATGCTCCGATCGCAGAGCATTCGACGACGATCGAGTTGCTTTCGCTTTAGTCATTGCAATCTTCCCTCTCCTGCAGCAACACATGGACAGGCATTCTGGCGACTCCCACTACGGAGGACCCCGTGGATCAGAGTACCGCTAGCCGTTTTTTGAACGGTGAATTAGACTTCTTATCCGAGAAAACGAACGTTGGCGAAGATTCTCCTGTCTCCAGCGTGTTGAATTCATTTCGTTTTGCATGGTGTCTAAGAAAGTGAGCAAGTCGTGGTTCGCAAACTGGCTGTCGTTGGAGCAACCGGAGCTGTTGGTCAGATCGTACTGGAAGAAATCCAGCACCAGAAACTGGCCTACGACGAACTGAAACTCTTGGCTTCCGAGCGCTCCGCTGGCAAGAAAGTCAAAGTCGGCGACCAAGAACTCACCGTCGAGCTGCTTGAGCCTGGCGCCTTTGACGGCATCGACCTAGTGATCGCGAGCACGCCCGATGAAGTCGCCGCGGAGTGCGTGCCTTGGGCCGTCGAAGCCGGCGCCATCGTTGTGGATGAGAGCGCTTTCTATCGCATGCAAGAAGATGTGCCGCTGGTCATCCCTGAAGTCAATCCAGACGCAGCACTCGGGCACAAAGGCATCATCGCCAGCCCGAACTGCAGCACCACGCAGATGGTCGTAGCTTTGAAGCCATTGCTGGACGCTGCAGGACTTTCGAAAGTCGTCGTTAGCACTTACCAAGCTGTCAGCGGGGCAGGGCTGGCCGCCCAAGAAGAATTGCTGCGAAACACGACGTCGAAACTCAACGGTAGCCCAGCTTCGGCGAAGATGTTCCAGCACGACATCGCTTTGAACCTGATCCCACAAATCGGTTCGGAAAAGCAAGACGGCTTCACCTCTGAAGAAATCAAAATGGTCCGCGAGACCCATAAGATCTTTGGCGATAACACAATCTCAGTGAATGCGACTTGCATCCGAGTTCCAGTTCTTGTGGGTCACAGCGAGTCGATCTACTGCGAGACGAAAGAACCACTCGAGCTGCAACGAGTACTGGAGCTGTTCCGAAACGCTCCAGGCGTTACCTTGATCGACGATCTAGGCAGCAAAAGTTATCCGATGCCCGCTGACTGCGAAGGCAAGCCAGACGTATTTGTCGGCCGCGTTCGCAAAGACTTAGACAATCCTTGCGGTATCAACTTTTGGTGTGTGAGCGACAACCTGCGCAAGGGAGCTGCAACGAACGCTGTTCAGATCGGCAAGTTGCTTTCAGAACAAAGTGATGTATCGGCGGGATGACCAAGCGTGCTTTCTTGCTAACCGTCGCCTATGACGGCACGGACTATTTTGGTTGGCAGCGACAACCTCGCGAAATCTCCATCCAGCAACGGATGGAAGAAGCTCTAGCAGAGGTCACTGGCGAAACTGGCATTCGAGCATTCGCCAGTAGCCGCACCGACACTGGCGTGCATGCCATTGGTCAAGCAGTTGTGATAAAGACGGAACACTGGAATGCGGAAGCGGAAAAACTCCCCTTCGCCTTGAACACTAAATTACCTCTCGACATCGTGGCTCGTGACGCCGTCGAAGTTAACTTAGCCATGCACCCTCTACGGCACAGCCAGTGGAAGCGTTATCGCTACCAGATCTATCGCTCACGGAAAGAAGATCCTATCAACGCTCGCACGCATTGGTGGGTCCGTCGCCGCGTCAACGTGGATTCAATGCGAGAGGCAGCCAAACACTTGGTCGGCGAGCATGACTTCATGAGTTTCCAAACGACCGGTAGTCCGCGATCAACGACGGTTCGTACCGTGAGGCGCTTGGAAATTGAGAGTCGCGAGCACATGGATGGAGTGCTGTACACTATCCATATCGAGGCGAATGGCTTTCTCTACAATATGGTTCGAAATATCGCCGGCACCTTGATTCAAGTCGGGGTAGGGCGGGACAAGCCGGACTGGATTCCCAAAGTACTCAAAGCCTATGATCGACGCATCGCCGGAGCGACCGCGCCGCCGCAAGGATTATGCTTGATGGAAGTCTTCATGAATCCCGCCTTTATGGATCCGAACTCCACCCCAGAAGTGACCGACGACCAGCGGTATTCGCGGCGAAGAAAAACCGAACCCCCTCAAAACAACCCGACCGAATAGCACAAGAACTTCTGCCCCCATCAATGCGTATTGCTCACGTCATAACACGAATGATTATCGGGGGAGCCCAAGAAAATACGCTCTTCAATTGCCTTGACCTACTGGAAGAGCATGGCGATAAAGTGATCCTCATCACCGGTCCGACGCTTGGGCCAGAAGGGAAATTGCTGGAAGCCGGCAGGGCAGGGGGGCTACCAGTGCAAACACTGGACAATCTGCGTCGAGCTATCCACCCAATTCGTGATTGGCGAGGCTATCACGAGTTGCTCAAAGCCATCGGTGACTTCAGACCAGATGTCGTCCACACGCACAGCGCGAAAGGTGGTTTCCTAGGTCGCGCAGCCGCCTGGAAGCTCGGTGTCCCAGTAGTGATTCATTCCGTTCATGGCGCTCCCTTCCATCCGTATCAATCAGCCCTAGCTCGCAACGCGTTTATCCGCTTGGAGCGTTGGGCTGCGAAGCGTTGTCATCATATGATCTCGGTCGCCGATGCGATGACGGACTTGATGGTAGATGCAAAGGTAGCTCCACGCGATCAATTTACCACCATTTACTCCGGAATGGATGTCGTGCCATTTGCAAATTGCGATCAACATCGCGAAGAAGCGAGGCGCGAACTCGGTTTTCGTCCTGACGACATTGTGTTTGGAAAGATCGCAAGGCTGTTCAACTTAAAGGGCCACGAGTATTTGATCGAAGCTGCGAAGAAAGTGGCAGAACAGAATCCGCGAGTCAAGTTCCTGCTCGTCGGCGACGGAATTCTGCGAGAGAAGTTCGAGCAGCGCATCGCCGAATTGGGAATGACCGATCGATTTGTGCTGACAGGATTAGTACCGCCTGAGCGGGTACCATTCTATTTGAGTGCCATGGACGCTCTGGTGCATACTTCGTTACGCGAAGGACTCGCGAGAACGCTACCGCAAGCCTTGATCGCTCGGAAGCCAGCCATCAGCTACGACGTCGATGGAGCGCGAGAAGTAGTCATCACCGACGAAACCGGCTTCTTGCTGCCGCCGAAAAGTGTGGAAAAACTGAGCGAGGCAATCTTGAACCTCGCCACCGATTCTGACCTTCGAAATCGAATGGGCAACACCGGAGCAGAGCGTTTCACGGAGCAGTTTCGCCACCAGTTCATGACCGAGAGAATTCGTGAGCTGTACTTGAAGTTTGTGAACCTGAACCGGAGATAGGGCGAATTCTAGATCTGCAGCTAGCCGCATTGGGAATTCCGCCGCCTCATGGCGGAAATCGCCGTTTCGTCGTTATTCTCTTTTGTCGTTTTTCACCTATTATTGATATAGCCATTCTGGTTCCTCTGCACTGAACGCTTGATCGGTAATCGCCTCGCATGACCAAAGTACGCGACTTCCTCGGCCCCTATCGCTTGTCTCGCTTGATTCGAATGGGATCAACATGCCAAGTCTGGGAAGGCATCGAAACCGATTCTGGTCACCGCTACGCACTGAAAGTTTTGCGTCCTGATTTTCGTGAGAACAAGCAAGAAGTCTCCTATCTGAAAAGTGAGTTTGCGATCGCGAAAGACATGGATCACCCCAATGTGATCCACATGCATGACTTGATGCTTCAGGGCAGTTCACCATTTCTCGTCCTTGAGCTTTTCAGCGAACTGAACATGAAGCAGGCCCTTAGGCGCGGGCCAGACTGTATTGCTTTCATGCTCGAGAAAATCCTCGCGCAAGCCACCGAAGGCCTCTACCATATGCACAGCAAAGGCTACGTGCATTGTGATCTCAAGCCTGATAACTTTTTGGTCAGCCGCGAGGGCGAAACCAAGTTGATTGACTTTACGATCTCGCGGAAGATCAAGAAGGGCTTCGCCAAGCTAATCAGTCGCAAAACAAAGAATATCCAGGGCACCCGAAGCTACATGGCGCCGGAACAGATTCGCGGCCAAGTGCTCGACGAACGCACGGACATCTACTCGCTCGGCTGTGTCTTCTTCGAAACGGTGACTGGTAAACTCCCATTTACCGGTGAGAGCCCAAACGATTTGCTGCATAAGCACTTGTCGGCCAACATTCCCTCTCCCTTGGTCTACAACGAGAATGTGACTCCTGAGTTTTCAGCCATCATCAAATCGATGATGGAGAAACGCCCCGAAGATCGCCCGGAAACCGCCTGGGAACTGCTCAAAACTCTGCGAGTCACCAGGATTTACAAGAAGCAGCCACGTATTCCCGAGACAAGTATCTTCGACGATTTCCCCACTTCCGGGCGAATCATGAAGCAGCAGTAGTGTGTAATCTTCAGTCAAGCCCGATTCGGCAGCGAGTGAGCTTTCTTTTTTTCAGTCCGATTAGCCCTCAGCGGTGAGGCCTTCCGGATTCTCGTTGAACGGACATCGCTCTGGCTCAATTTGCACTAGTGCTGGCAAACAGGATTCATCCGCTGACGCTTAGTCTTGTATTCCCGATCGCCAGTCCCCCAAACTCCTGCACTTTGGCTTGCGGAACAGCCCTGGCTCGACGAAAATTTCTTCTGCTGAATCCGCCTGCGATGAGCCACTCCAGCTGAAGTTCCCTGCACTCCATTTCCCTGCCGACATCCCTTTGTCGAAAGCTACAAGTTAGATGGCCAAGAAACCAACCGGTCCCGAATTCGAACAACCCATGCTCGAGATCGAGACCCAGATAGAATCCCTACAAGCCAAGCTGGAACAGTCCAACCGGGAGAACGGCGCCGATCCTCAAGCACTCGAAGACCAGATTATCGGCCTTCGCCGCGAGTGGAATCGACTGACCGAAGAGATCTACTCGGACTTGAGCCCTTGGCAGATCGTGCAGGTCTCTCGTCACCAAGAACGGCCCTACACGCGGGACTATCTCAACTTGGCATTCGACGAGTTCGTTGAACTTCATGGCGACAAGCACTTCGGCGACGACCGAGCGATGCTGACCGGTTTCGCACAGATCGACCAGTTTAAAGTCATGGTGGTCGGCCACCAAAAGGGACGCACGTACAAGCAACGAGCCAAGTGCAATTTTGGCTGTGCTCACCCTGAGGGCTATCGCAAAGCGATGAGCAAAATGAGGCTCGCCGAGAAGTACGGCATGCCAATCATTTGCTTCATCGACACCCCGGGAGCTTATCCAGGAGTCGGCGCCGAGGAACGCGGCCAGGCGCAGGTGATTGCGGAAAGTATGTTTCAAATGAGTCAGCTCAAAACACCGATCATTTGCGTCGTCATTGGCGAAGGCGGATCGGGCGGAGCACTTGGAATCGGAGTAGGGGACCGCGTCGCTATTTTGCAGTACGCCTACTACTCAGTAATCAGTCCAGAAGGATGTGCAGGCATTCTATGGAAGAGTCACCAGCATGCACCCAAAGCGGCCGATGCGCTGCGATTTACCTCAAAGCACTTAACCGAACTTGGGGTTGTCGATGACGTCATCGAAGAACCGCTCGGAGGTGCGCATCGCGACCATCACAAGATGGCTGCCAGGATGAAAAGCTATCTGGTGAAGACACTCGCAAAACTCACCGACGAACCCGAGGAAACCTTGCTTCAGAACCGTTACGAAAAGTTCCGGCAGATAGGCGTCTTCCTCGAAAAAGCCACGACGTAAACCGGGGCCGAATTAGTCGCCCCAACGACCAAAGAAAGCCACCAACCGCAGCCTTCAAACGCCGCGGTTTTTTTCATGCGCTTTCAGCTGTTCCCGCAGCAAGAAAGAGAGCCGTCAAAGAACGTCGAGCAGGGAACCGATCCACGCGAGAATTAAGCCATTCCAGCCTCCCCGCAACGTCCGATAATGTTTCTTATGTTCGGTTTGATAAGCCTTTTTCCCTTGGAAACAAGCAAATCCTGCAAGCACCACATCCTCCCCGCCGTCAGTGCTGATCATTGGGCATATCAGTGGATTATTGGGCTCGGCCGTCTCACGTATCTTTACGCCATCCTCTAAGTGAGTAATTCTGATCGGCCAAGCTAATCCTGAAGCTCAAATGTGACATCTTAGATTTAGCTTTCGAGGACTGCTCATTTTCTGCTTGGCAACGGCGCTGCTCGCTGCCAACTTCACGTCTTGGCGTCGCTCCGATCTAGAGCTTAGCGCTGCGATGCTGAAGCGTATTCAGTTTTCCATCCTGAGAGGTGATGGAAAGGCGGACGATCGATCCGAAGAAGATTATGCTTGGGCTTATGAGGCTTTTGTTCGAAGGTATTTCCAAGAGAAACTCGGCCGAGGGTGACAATACCTGCTGCGCAAAATACAAGTCCTGAACTGTTATCGGGACTGATCGGTGTTCTTGGCTTACAGCCGGTGTTCAGTCGCGTCCACTGGCTGGAAGAGTTATGCCACTTCGGTGAATAGGCTCGCTTCCAAACCCGAGCGTTTTACCGCGGGATCGCATAGCCCGGTTGCTGAGCTTGCTGGACAGGCTGCCGGGGATAGCCTTCAGTCACTGGGTAACCTGCGGGATATGCAGGCGAATTCTGGTAGTTTGCCGGAGGTGGGTTCACAGGCTGGTTGTTGCTAGGGTAAACATTCGTATCCGCTGGATTGTTCGCAAAGCCCGAGCCATTGGTGGGCCCAATTGGTGGATACGCAGGGTAGGAACTTGGTGGTGAGTAGCCAGGTGAAACAGCTGCTCCAACCGTGGGCTGCGCATATCCAGCTTGCAGGCCGTAAACGGGATTCCCTGGTTGAGCGTTGCCTTGATAACCAGGCTGGTTGCCTGCTGACTGCTGAGCATTTGGCAAGGAAGGAATGAACTCATCGATGGTAGCGCCCAGGCTCGGAACTGAATCCACAGCGAATCCGGTATCAGAATCTTGCGGCTGCCCATCGGTTCGGACACCCTGCCCTTGCTGAAGCTTGTTGTCGAGCTCGGCTAAGTATGGACCGACGATATCATGCACTTCCTCGGGCAAGATCCCGACGCCTCTGTCCAAGGCCGAAGCTATGAAGAAACCAGACTTGGACTGGCAGATCGTTCGTTGCAGGTTTGGGCCGAGCAGACTCATCGCAAACATCGTGATCAGTAAGCAGTAAACCAAGCCTTTAACGAATCCGAATCCAGCTCCAAGGTGGCGGTCAAACTCTTTTAAGCGAACACGATCGATCATGCTGCTGAAGATGCGAAAGCCAACCCAAATCGCAAACGAAGTGCCGACATACAGCAACAACATCGCCAGGAATAGATTCCACGGCGGTGTGGCTTGGATCATATCGGCGACTTGATGGCGAAAGTTGTACGCGACCAGGTAGCTAACGATGACGGAGGCGATGGAAGCGACCTGCCATGCAAAGCCCTTGATGGCTCCAAAAATCGTGGCCATCGATAGCACGATAAGCATGACCAAGTCGTAGGCTTGCACAGGTTGATTCCTTTTCCTGCGGAGTGTGGCACTGCCCCCGCACGTGTTTTGATTTCTTGATGCTTGCACTCTGCAGTGAGATCAGTTTCTCCCTGCGTCTAGTTTGCTCTCCGTTCTTCGTCTGGCAGAGCCGGCGCCACTCATGACGAATGCAGTCGGCGAAAGGCTAGACTTCAGCGCATGCTAATCCCTTCTCTATCAAAAACGAACAGCTCGCCGATAGCCGGCCTTCATGAACGAGTGTTAGACTGCAACCGGACATTGCTAGCAATCACATTCAAAACGAGATTTCCGTTACCGAAAATGCACTTGCGCCTGCAAGGTAGTTTTCGGTACCTTCTCAGTTCGTCATAGCTGGTTCTGGAGCTCCATCCTGCTTCACTCTTCAGAGCCGATTTTGAAGGAAGCTGAGGACGATAGCAAAGACATGGCCGACTTTCGCTCCCACATGACCGTTAGCACACTTTCCGGGATGGCTCTTGGTATAGCCGGAGCACAATACGGCATGCCGATCGAAACTTGCCTGATCGCAGGTGGTCTTTGCAGTGTCAGCGGCATGCTGCCGGACTTGGACAGTGACTCTGGGCGTCCGCTACGCGAAGCAACAACACTAATTGCAGCCTTGGTTCCGATGCTGATGGTCGACCGGCTGCAGCGATTCAATCTGTCGCACGAGTGGATGGTGGTCGTCGCGGGTGGTGTCTACATCTTCGTGCGATTCATCCTGGCGGAGATCTTTCGCCGCTACACGGTGCACCGAGGAATGTGGCATTCGCTTCCCGCTGCAGTCACAGTCGGGATGGTGGCATTTTTGGTGATTTCCTGCGAAGACTTCAACGCGCGTTTATTCAAGACCAGTGGCGTGGTGTTAGGCTTCATGAGCCACTTGATTTTGGACGAGATCTGGGCAATCGATTTTCGCGGCGGGAAGTTTCGGTTTAAGAAATCGTTCGGAACAGCAATCAAGCTCTGGGGCATTCACCCCTGGGCTAACTACACGACCTATGCCAAGCTTGCTATCGTGTGCTTCTTGGTTTACGAAGACGAAGCACTGATGACGCATTTTGGTTTCGAGCAGCAAGAGACGACTCGGACGGCGATGGAGTTTATCAGCACTTTTCTTCGATAGCACGATCATGGTAACGAGAACAAGGAGGCCGGTGTCTGTGGCTGGGCGTTGAACGCACTTTTTGAGCTCTCAGAACAGCTTCTTACTGTCGAGCATGATAGTGACGGGGCCATCGTTGACGAGCGAGACTTGCATGTCGGCTCGAAAGACCCCCTGCTCTACTTTCAGCCCCTGCATCCGAAGCTCAGCACAGTATTGCTCATAGAGTTCGTTGGCTGGCTCGGGTTTGGCGGCAGAGATGAAGCTAGGTCGCTTGCCCTTCCGAACATCACCGAGCAGAGTGAACTGACTGATCGCTAGAACTTGTGCACCAACGGTCTGAACGTCGAGGTTCATCAGTCCTTGTTCGTCTTCGAATACGCGAAGACCGGCAGTTTTTTTGGCGATGTACTGCACATCCTTGGCACCATCTCCTTCTTCGACACCAAGCAATACGACGAGGCCTCGCTCGATACTCCCTACGACCTTGCCGTCGACGCAGACAGACGCTTCGGTCACTCTTTGAATAACTGCTCTCAACGCTTCTCTTCCCTTTCCAAACGCCGCGATCTATCTCTCGCTGGGACAACTCAAAAATCGATCGTATAATATCAGTTGCTCGGAGCGTCTGAAATCTGGGCATGAATACTTATTCGCTGAGCGACAGAGCGATATGCCCTTCGAATTCACTTGTCCGTACTGCTACAAAAAAACCATAGTCGCGGATGACATGGCGGGCCAGACTGGCCCCTGCTCGGGCTGTGGGCAAAGAGTCACCATCCCTGGTGAAGAAATAGCTCAGCCTATATCCAATCAAACTGTTAGCGAGTCTAAGACCGCTCCTGGCAAACCGAGAATCACGGCCAATTCAGGTTTGCCCCTTCGAATCGCCGGCGGAATCGCAGCAACCGGCCTTCTCCTATGCATCGCACTGTTCGTTATCTGGCCACTGCTTGGGCGAATGCAGCAGCAGCGGAATGCAGTTGCTTGTATCACCAACATGCAGCGTATCGCGAATGCCTTGAACGAATATGCTGCGGACTACGGTTCGTATCCTCCTGCAGCGGTTTGCGACAGCAAAGGCAAGCCGATGTACAGTTGGCGCATGCTCATCTTGCAATACTTGGGCGAAGAGGAACTACTTAGCGAATTCAATCTTGAACAGGCCTGGGACTCGCAGCAAAACGCATTGTTGATCCCGAAGTGTCCTTCCATTTTCAAGAGTCCGGCGATTGCTATTCCGTCAGATTCAGAGAGCCACTATTCGCTGCTCACCGGCAACGGAACTTTATTTCCAAATTCCGGGCCACTCGGCCCAGGAAACATTTCCGACGGCGCTGACCGGACTCTATTGGTTGTCGAAGTCCGCAATGACTTGAACGAATGGACAAAGCCAGGAGACGTCGACTTTGCGCAACTAGACCGAAGTATTGGAGGCACTGGCAAGCACGTGATTGGCGGAAATCACGATGGGGGTGCAACCGCTGTTTTCGCTGATGGCAGTGACGCATGGCTGCCGGCAGAAATCACTCCGGAGCTACTCGACGCTCTTGTCACCCCCAATGGCCAAGAACCAATCGACCCGAGGGACTTTCGTTTCGGGGCGAATTGATTCTGTCATCTCCTGCTCGCGGCTATCAGTCTCTACTCGCCGAATTTGCGGAACATGCCTTGCACCCGGTACGGTAAGCCCTGAATGCGAATGAAGCCCTCAGCGTCATCCTGATTGTAAGTTCCACCAGCTTCCATGGTCGCGATCCCCTCGTCGTAAAGACTGTTCGGGCTGCTCCGCTCGAGCACATCTATATTGCCCTTGTAGAGCCGGAGTTTGACTTCGCCCGTCACTACCTCATGCGACTTGCGAATAAATGCCATCAGTGCATCTAGCTTGGCGGCGTACCAGTATCCGTAATAAACCAATTCTGCAACGACCGGTGCAAGCGTATCACGCAAGTGCGTCAAATCTCGATCAAGTGTAAGCTGCTCGATGTGTGATGCTGCTTCGTAAAGCAAGGTCATACCTGGCGCTTCGTACACCCCCCTGCTCTTCATACCGACAAATCGATTCTCAATCACATCGATGCGACCAATCCCGTTTCGGCCAGCAATATCGTTCAAGCTCTCGACAATCTCGAGAGCCGAGCATGCCTTACCATTAACCGAAACAGGCACACCCTTCTCAAATCCGACCGTTAATTCTTCGCCCGCTTCAGGAGCATCCTGTGGGCTACACATCATTTCAAAGTCAACAAGATCTACGCCACAAACGTCCAACTTCTCCAGTTCTCCCGCCTCATAGCTGATATGCAAGACGTTCTCGTCGGAGCTGTAAGGCTTCTTCGCCGTCGCCTTGACGGGAATCCCTTTACTCTGACAAAAATCGATCATCTCGGTGCGTCCAGGAAACGACTCACGCCATTCTGGAGTACGCCAAGGTGCATAGACTTGAATATCAGGACGCAACGCCTCGGCCGCCAGCTGGAATCGGCACTGGTCATTGCCTTTCCCGGTCGCCCCGTGAACGTAGACGGTCGCGCCGACTTGATCAGCAACTTCTAAGATTTTTTTCGAGATCAGCGGCCGTGCAATACTGGTGCCCATTAGGTAAGGCCCCTCGTATTTGGCTTGCCACATCAAACAGGGAAAAGCAAAATCGCGGCAAAGTTCTTCTTGAGCATCAATCATGTGCACACTCTTGGCACCGATATTCTTTGCCTTATCTTCCATCTCCTGACGATCTTCTCCTGGCTGCCCAAGATCCACGTAGACGGCATGCACTTCGTAGCCTCGGTCGATCAACCACGCCAACATGCAAGAGGTATCCAATCCGCCCGAGTAAGCGAGAACGCAAACAGTCATAGCCTTCTGTCCTAAAAATCGTCAAAATACTGCGGCACACTTCGGTCGCGAGTTGTCAAAATTGTCACCGCGATTTTTCTTGATGACAAGCTCCAAAGAACGCGGCAGATGACAAAAGAGCAACCCGACGAAACGGAAGTTCAAAACTGGGTCAAGCAGGCTCAGGAAGGCCGACTAAGCTGGACCGAGCTCGGCGAACGTATCCTCAGGCTTCAGTACCAGATCGACGCTCCCGATCGACCTGACTTCGATCGCGATCGGAGATGCGGTTTTGGCGAAGTCATCTTTGGAAGCGGTAAGTCCCCTCAAACTTGTATCGCCATCGCTAAAGATCTGCTGAAAAGCTCGGATTCTGATGAAGTACTCATCACACGCTTGGAATCAGACGCAGCTCAGACTATTGCACGCGAGTTTGCTCAGCACCGCCACAGCCCGATAGGTCGGACACTAAGACTTTCGGAAAATCCGATTTCAGAAGTGCGCACGGTCCCCTGCCCTGCCCCGGAACGACTCACACCGACCTTCGTGCTAACGGCTGGCTCCACGGACGCTCCCGTCGCGGAAGAAGCACTAGAAACCTTACGCTGGATGGGCGTCGACGCTGAATGGATTGCGGATGTGGGCGTTGCCGGCCCGTATCGATTGCTCGCTCATCTAGAACGGCTTCGCAAGGCTAATTGCGTCGTTGTCGCCGCCGGCATGGAGGGAGCTCTAGCCAGCGTCGTTGGGGGCCTAGTACCATGCCCCGTCATCGCAGTTCCGACAAGCGTGGGCTATGGCGCTAATTTTGAAGGCATTACTACGCTCCTCAGCATGATGAGCAGTTGTGCGGCGGGAGTCACGGCCGTCAATATTGACGCTGGATTTAAAGGGGGATACGTGGCAGGCTTGATCGCTCACCAAGTTGCAAGCTAGACCTTGATGCCTCCAGCAGGTTTGTTGCACAATTACTAGGTAGTAAGTAGCCTAGATTTCTACTTGCCGGTGGTAAGCCTGAATATTCTGCAGGCTCCTTCTCATGCCTGATTCTGCTACTCGCTCGCTGAACTCACATGCCCATCGAATTTGCTTGTGAATCCTGCTCTCGTCTCCTTCGAGTCCCAGATGGAAGCGGTGGCAGCCAGTGCGAGTGTCCATCATGCAACGCTCTACTTGTCATTCCGGACCAAGGCGCTCCCCCACCGATTGAGCCTGAGGCCCTGCTGGAAATTCCGTGTCCGCAATGCAATTTCATCTTGGCTTGTGAGCGTGAACTGCTCGGGACCAAGGGCCAATGTAACAACTGCGGTTCCATTTTCACGATTTCCGAAGACCCTTCAGTCCAACGTTCTGTTGATTCAGAGTGGATTTTCAATTGCCCGAACTGCAATCAGTTGTTCGAAGGCAACGAGGAAATGCGTGGGCGCAATGGTAGATGCCATGCCTGCGGGGAAGTCTTTCGCATTCACCTCAAGAAAGCCACCGCACCACAGCCGTCCGCCAGCCCCAAAAAGACGAAAGCAAAGCAAAACAAACCATTAGCCCAGCCCGCCGCCAACATTCGAATTGCTTGCCCAAGCTGCAATGGTGTTATGGAAGTGCCGGCCGACGCGGCCGGACAACAGACAGCTTGTCCATACTGCCAGCAGTTGCTAGTCATTCCAAATACTCAGCCCACCCCACAGGCTACCGCACATCCCGAGCCCGAAGTGATCGTCGAGCCTGACATTCTGTAAGCCACGGATGAGCAGGCCTTTTGCAAAACTTGCACCTGAATTTAGAACCCTAACCAATAACAACTCGTTTGGCGATCTAAGTACATCGCCCGATAGTTTTGAGCTTAGCTCGGATGACATCATCGATCTGGACAACACCCAAGGTCGATAAGAAGTCTTGGAATCAGACTGCGAGCCAAAGTCAGACCCGGCCGCTCATCAGGTATCATTTCTCGCGTGTCAACCTCACAGCACGGGTCCCGCTAGAATCTGCGAAACCATGTGACATGCCGACAGTGTTGCATTCGATTACCATGTTTCCCTTTGCGTCCACCGCAATCACTCCTCCGGCATTCTCCGGTAGCGTGCCGACCGACTGCTCAGCTGAATCTGAAAGCGGTGTGTGACCATAACGCATCCTTGCAGCAACATCTGCGGCTATATTGCGCCGAATAAACTCCTCACCGATCCCAGTCCCTGAAACCGCGCAAGTACCATTGTCGGCGTAGTTACCCGCACCGACGATCGGCGAGTCGCCTACCCTGCCCCAGCGTTTGCCCATCAGTCCACCTGTGCTCGTCGCAGCGGCCAAGTTTCGTTGCGTATCACAAACCACACAGCCAACGGTCCCAAAGTAGCTTTCAGGTTTGTTCTGCTCATGCATCGAAGTCGATTGCTTCGACTTCCAACGCCTCCACTGTTCGACTCTCCTCTCCGTTCGGAAGTAACTCGGGTCGGCCGTCTCAAGCCCCTGTGTCTTGCCGAACTTCTCCGCTCCGTCGCCCATCAGCAAAACATGCCGCGTTTCGGTCATCACTTTGCGGGCTAGAGAAATCGGATGCTTGAAGCTGCGCACACTCGCCACCGCGCCGCATGCCAGCGTCTTCCCGTCCATGATCGAGGCGTCCAGCTCATGCTCTCCCTGTTCATTCAGTACCGCTCCGCGTGCCGCATTGAACACAGGATCGTCTTCCATGATCCGAACAACTTCTTCCACCACATCTAGAGCTAACGCACCAGACTGGAGCATCTTCACTCCACGATCTAATGCCTTACCTATTCCCGCGCGCCGAGCCTCCCTGTATTCCTCCGTCCATTCAGCTGGATTACCACCAGCTCCACCGTGAATGACGATCGCGAACATCGCATCGCCTTCAGCAGGCTCCTGCCCCATCGCGAGAGAGGAAAAACAAGTAAAAGCACAGATTGACAGCGTACACAACAAGCGTGGAATGACGCGATTTTCAAGATTCATGAGCCGACCCAGACGCCGAAGTGATTGGTTGGATTTGGATGCTACCAATTTTAACTTAGGTAATTCGAACTGTTGGTGCTGAAGACTCACTAAACCAAAAGTAATCGCTCAACCTCCGTCCCAAGCTTTGCGTCTTCAGTCTTTGCGGAGAACCTGCATCACCGCCTGCATGTCCGCCGGGATGGGGCTTTCAATTTTCATCGGCTCGCCCGTTAGAGGATGTGTAAACTCGATTCGGCGAGCATGCAGTGCTTGTCGGTTTAGCAAGACATCTTGATCCTGAGGAGTACTCGGTTGTTTCCTTGCAATCCGCCGCAGCAGTTCACCGCGTGAGATATGAGCATGCCCCGCGTAAAGTCGATCACATAGAACGGGTGCACCTACATGACTCATGTGAACTCGAATCTGATGGGTTCGGCCAGTCTTGGGCTGAAGCTGTACCGCGCTGATTCCGCCAAATCTCTCGACAACTTCATACCGCGTTTCCGCTTCCTTGCTCTGTGGATGATCTTTGCGGATCGCCATTTTGTCGCGCTGATAAGGGTGCGGGCCAATCGGCAACTTAATGACATCTCGATCCAACTCAATCTTGCCAATTGCCAGCGCGAAATACTCTTTCTGCACCGTACGTTGCTCAAATTGTTCGGACAGTTTCAGATGCACAGAATTGGTTTTTGCAATAAGAATAACACCAGTGGTGTCTCGGTCCAAACGATGAATGATTCCGGGACGTGTTACTCCGCCGACATCGCTGAGCTGCTGAAAGCGAAAGGCGAGGGCGCTGGCCAAAGTACCTTTCCAGTTCCCTTTGGCGGGATGGACAACCATCCCAGCCGGCTTATCGATCGCCAGCATGCCCTCGTCCTCGTACAAGACGTTGAGCGGAATATCCTCGGGCTGGGGCCCGTCTTCCGGTGGGGGAGGCACTTTTGCCTCGATCGCTTGGCCCGGCCGGACTTTAAAGCTTGGTTTTACCACAATCCCATTGACCGTGACGCCTCCGTCTTGGACGACTCTGCGCAGGAATACACGACTGTAGCTATCAAGTAAAAGAGCAAGAACTGCGTCAATTCGCTGCCCTTGCTCTTGCTCGATTACCGTATGTTGGAAAAGCGTGTAGGATGCTTCTTCTTTGTTCACCAGCTTGTTCGCTACTCTGAATCATCCTCGGGAGCATCGCCTTCGGCACTTTCGCCTTCTCCACTTGTTCCTGCATCCGTCTCCGTGTTCTCGGCTGGCTCTGCGGTTGTTCCTTCGACGGGCGCCGCGTTCTCACCCTGCTCCGGTAGCTTCAACTCGCCGACGGATTCAACGGTGCCTTCAGCTCCACCCTCTACATTCGGCAGGGGCAAACCGGTTGGATCAAGCGGCTTAGCATTGGAACCTGAACCAAAATCCAAGTTCGGATCGGCAGGAGGTAGGTTCATGTTTTCTGGCAAAGTGATCGGCGCATCTGGGCTTGGCTCGAGCTTGGTAAACCACTCGTAGAACGACTTACCGCTGTCGCTGTTTAAAAAGGCAAGTTGGACATTGACATTTTCAATCATCTGCGGCGGAGCAGCTGAGCTGGAGAACTGCTCGTAGTAGCCGATCGCTTTGTCTAACTCGCCCAAAGACTCGTGCGCTTTGCCTAGTCCCAGCAGCACTTTCATGGTCAGTTCTTCAGAATCAGCTGAATCCAATACTTGCTCGTAGTTCGAAATGGCTAGGCCGATCGTCTCCTCAGCCTCCTTGCGATTCAGATAAAGAGCGTCGAGTCCTGACTGCAGGTAACTATCTGCAGCATTCAAACGAGCCCAATCGGCCATCTTGCTGTCGGGATATGCGTCAGCAACCTCTAGAAATGTTTCCGAGTCCGCACCAGTCAGCCGCAAGTAGTACTCACTCCACGCCTCGGCTTGCCCGCTATACGCATTAGCCGAGTAAATGCCGAATCCCAGAGCACCAACAACAACGACAACAATGACGCCCAAAATGACTGGCAAGATAGGCTGTATCGAAGAGATTCCAGACTCTAGACGATCAGCCAATTCATTCGTTTCCAGTTCGTGCCTGTCCGCTCGATTCATCGTCAACCTTTTCTGATGCCGCCTTGGGCGGACAAACGTTTTGCTCCAATCACAAGGAGGCTAAGTATAGGAGTGCGGCCCAGACTGCTCAATATCTTTACCAAGTCAGATCCTCGTAGAGTGTATCAAGAACTTCAAAAATCTATTTATTGCGATTCCGTCGTCTTGGCTTCGTGCTCCCCGCACCAAAGGCGCGAATAACCAACGCGAAGAAACGCTAAGGGCAGCTTATCTCCCGCGACTGCAGCGGGAGGACCTGATTCCCTGTGAAAAGGGGAGCATGCAGTTCACTTTGGAAAAAAATCCGCCGTTGACCGCTACTCGGTGCGAACTATATTCCAGCTTTTGAAGATGCCGCGCAGGGCTCGCGCGGCGTCCCATAGCTTCCCGCCATGAATTTGCTGACTAGCGTCAGATGACACCTCGATTGTTACAACATGTTGAATTTCTTCCGCAGTCAGTCCGGAACCATTAAGGACGATGTACTCTCTGGATTGACCGTTGCTTTGGCCCTTGTCCCCGAAGCAATCGCCTTTGCCTTTGTCGCGGGCGTTTCGCCTTTGATCGGCCTCTACTCTGCGTTCTTCATTGGCCTCATCACCGCCTGCTTCGGCGGGCGGCCGGGAATGATTTCCGGAGCGACTGGTGCGATGGCTGTGGTCGTCGTGTCTTTGGTCGCCCTACATGGCGTCGAGTACCTGTTTCCCACTGTAATCCTCTGCGGCTTGCTTCAGATCTCTGTCGGACTCTTCCGACTCGGAAAATTGATCCGCATGGTGCCGCACTCGGTCATGCTGGGCTTCGTCAACGGCCTCGCGATCGTCATCGGCCTGGCCCAGCTCGGCAGCTTCAAAACACTTTCGGAAACCGGTAGCCTTGTCTATCTCCAAGGAATGCCTTTAGTGATCATGCTGGCGCTCGTGGCGCTGACGATGGGTATCATCTGGGGTTTGCCCAAACTCACCTCCGCTGTGCTTGCATCCTTGGTAGCTATTCTGGCGGTGACTGCATTTTCCGTTGCGGTCAATCAGTCTCAAAAGACGGACTCAGGTGAAAACGTGCTGGCAACAGTTGGAGACATGCTTCGCACAAACGCCACGGCAAAATGGATCGCCGAAGCTCGTGGAGAATCTCCAGGACACGGCGGCAAGTCGGATCTGACATGGAAAGTGCCTCGAGCGATAAAGCCAAGCTGGACTCGTCTGCTGCAAAAGCAGATATCCAAGCGGCTGTCGAGAACGTTGACGCCAGCATCGAAGGCGGCCTACCTCAGCCATTCTTCTGGACGCATGCGATGGTTCCGATGAACCTTGAGACTCTGCTGATCATCTTGCCTTTTGCAACCGTCCTCTGCGGTGTCGGCCTCATCGAGTCTCTTATGACGATGACTCTGATCGACGAAATCACTGAGACGCGCGGATGCGGCAATCGAGAATGCGTTGGCCAAGGCTCAGCGAATATCCTTTGCGGTTTGTTCGGCGGGATGGGCGGCTGTGCGATGATCGGCCAGTCCTTGATCAACGTCAACTCGGGCGGACGCGGACGGCTCTCTGGAATTGTTGCTGCAGTATGCTTGTTGTTGTTCGTACTATTTTTGGCACCATGGATCGAGCAGATCCCGATGGCAGCCTTGGTTGGCGTGATGCTGATGGTTGTTATCGGCACCTTTGAGTGGGCATCGCTGAAAATGTTCCGGCGCATGCCTAAGACCGATGTTTTCGTGATGGTTCTCGTGACGGGTTACACAGTCGTGATGCATGATCTGGCATCGGCTGTCATCTTGGGCGTCATCGTCTCTGCGTTGGCGTTTGCTTGGAAACATGCAACCCATATTGGGGTCGACGAAAAGTACAACGAATTTGGTAGTAAGATTTACCAGCTACATGGGCCGCTATTCTTCGCATCCGTTTCCTCCTTCAAGGAAATGTTCAATCCGGCCGACGATCCGGCTGACGTCGTCATCGACTTCTACTACACGCGTGTCTACGACCAGTCTGGGCTCCAAGCCATCAACAACTTGGCAGAGAAATATGACGCTCTGGGCAAACGCGTGCATCTGACGCACTTGAGCGCCGAGTGCCGGCAGTTGTTGGATCGCGCTGGTGAGTTCTGCGAGATCAATGTATCCGAAGATCCACAGTATCACGTCGCTGCCGATCGACTGGCTTAGCCGACGAGCATCGCCCACCCTTCTTCAGGCAGTTGACTTCGAACTTCCGCGACGATTTTTTCAGGCCCGTTGCGTGCAAAAAAGGCGACTTCGAGCGACTGCCAGGGCAGTCTCTTCACTTGGCAACGACCAGTCATGATTTTGACAAACGCCTTGTTCTCTGGCTTGGCGTCTGCACTTATGCGCGGCGATGCGAACGGCGATGGAATCCTGAAGGGCGATGAACTCTAGAAGCACTTTCAGCCGATGCTCGCGCGGGTTGACAAGAATAAAGATGGCAAGCTCGACGCGAAAGAACTCGAAGAAATGGCCAAGAGTTTTGCTGAAAGACAAGCAGGTGCTCGGACTGGTGCAGCCGATCCGATTGTCTACGGAATCGCGGCATCGGAAGGTAACATCTTGATTCGAACAGGCACGCGTCTTTACTGCATTCGGAACTAAATTTCGCTTCCTTCCGAAGAAAAACTGTTCTTCTCAGATAGTCGAAGATAGACTCGTCCACCAACCAGCTACTGACTTCCACTTTGGAAGTAGTAGTTGGTTTTTCTTTGCCCTCGGGCGATCGAAGCGCTGCCCGGCAAACGATTGACCTGTAAGACATCTTGATTCTTGGCTTTAGAGTAGTAAAAAGCCCTGTTCAAGCATCAAATAGGAACGGGAAAAAGTAACTTGCCATTCGGTCTCCATTTCGCTTCTACACAACTGGGTGAAGCCCACTATCTCTACTTCGTCGGGCTGTCGCTTGTCTACGCAGTTGGCTTCTTGCTACTTGGTCAGACGATAGGTTACGGCGACGAGCAATCTGGCCAGAAAGAGCAAGTTCCTGATAATGCCACCTCTCCGGAAGCTCAGAAATTTTCTATTGACCTTGCAGATGAACCCCAACCAACTGCAGATTCATCAGCAAGCTCGGGGCACAAGCTCATCTGGATCTTGCTGGGCGTCGGTTTCGTTGTTTATATGGTCGTGGTTCCGACAATCGGAATGGTGATTGACTGGTTCACGCCAGCCAAAAGCGGCAAACTAGAAGACATGTCACTGACGGAATGGGTGCGATTGCACACCGTATCTGGAGTGATCATGTGCATCTTCATGGCGATCGGTGCGAGTGTTGGTAGCTTCTTAAATGTGCTCATTTTCCGCATGCCACGATTCAAGCCACTGCTCTGGCCGCCGTCGGCCTGTACCAATTGCGGAACTAAGTTAAGCCTGAAAGATAACACGCCCATTTTTGGGTGGCTTCAGCTCAGCGGACACTGTCGATACTGCGGAACAAAATTATCTGCGCGATACCCGATCATCGAGGCAGTTGTTGCAGCGGTGGTGGTGCTCTTCTTCTACCGCGAACTTTTGTCTGGCGGGCAAAACCTTCCGGAACGCATACCAAACTATTACAACGGAATCGTGTGGATCCTGTTCTACACCAAGTGGGATCTGTTATCGCTGTTCGTCTTCCATTCGTTCGTACTAACCGTGCTCCTTGGCTGGGGCATGATCAACTACGATCGCTTTCGCGTGCCACGATCGAGAGCTTTGATCAGCTGTGTGGTGGTGGTAGGACTCGCTATGGTCTTCCCCCACCTCAATCCATCGCGCGTGGTGTGGGCAGAAGTGCTTCCAGCTATTCCGCCAAGCGTGTCCGCAACGCTAGTCGGTTGCATCGGAGGCCTGGCGTTAGGCGCTATCATGGATCACCTTCTGCCACTGGCGCCAATTACACAAGAAGCGAACAGCGACACCATAGTAGAATCAGCCGAGCTTGAAGCAGAAGGGATTTCGTTAGATCGAATTCCAGAACCGGTTACGCCAGCGCTAACGAAAACAGATGCGGAAGTTGCGGAAACGACTGAAGTCGCAGAATCTACCTCAGAGCAGACTCTAATGGATAAGTCCCTAGAGGATCCAGCAGAAGAACGGAAAGTGGCATATGGTGCGTTCTCCGAAGATCAAGCAACAACGGGCAGCGTTTCTGCCAGCCTGGCTCTGGTGGGAGCCGCGATGGGATTCAAGGCAGTTGCGATGATCTTTATCCTGACCATCGTTCTCTATCTGCTCTACAAGTTGGCTTCGCAAGTTCTTCTGGCCGAAAAACGGTCATCTGGAAGGTGGCCTCCAGCTCTTTTTGTTTTTGGCGCTGCCGTGCTACTACTAACTTTCTGGGCTCCAGCTCACGAATGGGTCGACAGGATGATCCAAGGACCGTTCTAAGTAGACCGCCCTCTAGCTACGCTCTGAAGAAGTTCAGGCACTTGAGGAGCGAGGTAAGTGCCCAACCTGAGCAGGCAATCGCCGGAGGCTCGTTTTTAAACAATTTTGCAGGTGGAATAAGCTTCGAGCTTTTCAATGCGCACCTAAGAATCTCTCAGAGAGGGAGATCCGAAATTCTTGACGACTTCCACTACGATCAAGAGCTTCACCGTCCTAGTACACCTGCAACAAACTGAGACGACTAATTCGCTGCAGTCAAATTATCCAGCACCGCCATCGATTGCTTCAGGCTGGGGTTCATTTGCAGAGCTTCCGCGATCATCCCTTGGCCTTCTGCGGTCTGCCCCTGACGCAGCTTGAATATGCCAATATTGTGAAGTGCTGCGGCGGGACCGATGGCTTTCTCGAACAAGGGCCTAGCCTCACCATATTGTCCTTGCGTTGCAAGCACGACTGCTAGGTTGACTGAGCTAGTGCGATGTGCTGGATCAACGCTTACCGCTTCACGCAACGCCTGCTCTGCTTCAGTGAGTCGCCCCGCGGAGTAGAGGAAGTAGCCGTAATCGCAGAGCACATTTACGTTCTGTGGCGACTCCGCCAAGGCTGCGGCATATTCCCGCTGCGCCGCGTCGGTCATCTCACTACGGTCATAGAGTACCGCCAAGGAATGCGCGACTCCGGGTTGATTCGGGTTTAACTGCCTGACCTTCTCGTAGGCCGCAATTGCTTCGGCATCCATCGCACGCTCTTCAGCCAACTGCGCAGTCGCTAGTGCGATTTCTAACTCCTGATTCTCTGGGTTTGCTAACGCAGGCCTCTGTGATGCAGATGCTTCTGCGGGCTCAAGAGAAGTCAGCATCTGCGGAACACTTCGCAAGCCAGATGTGACTGATGCACATCCGCACGAGCCTGCCACGATTAGAGTCAAAACAAAACCAAGAGTTTGATAGAGCTGCACGATGAGGAAGTCCCTACTACGAAGCCGTTTCTTCTGTTAGCACGCTCAATTGGCTAGAAGATTCCGCCGCCTCCGAAGCCGCCGCCGAATCCACCTCCAAAGCCTCCTCCAAAGCCTCCTCCGCCGAATCCACCTCCAAAGCCACCGCCGCCG
>PKCQ01000373.1 GCA_002862265.1 Planctomycetaceae bacterium
CCAAGGCGAAAGCAGCAAAGAAAACCAAGCCAAGGTCGAAGCCAGAGAACTCTGCGGCCAAGAAGAAAGCTACAGCTACGAAGCGTTCCCGAAAGGCGACGGCCAAATCGTGAGTTCTGCTTATGAACCCCCAGCCAATGATGAAAGCCGGTCGTCTGGTCAAAACGATCTGACGGAGTCGAAATCTTTTGGCTTGGGACTCACTACTTTGTCGGCACTCGTTGTCGCCAACATGATCGGCGCTGGAATCTTCACTTCAAGTGGATTCTCTCTCGCAACACTAGGCAATCCAGGGCGAGTTCTCTTGGCTTGGATAGTTTGTGGCGTGTGGGCCATTTGCGGCGCGATCGGCTATGCCGGTCTGGTGAAACGCTTGCCGCAGTCCGGGGGCGAGTATCTCTTTCTTCACCGCTTTGTGCACCCATCGGTCGGCTTTTTAGCCGGCTGGATTTCCGTGTTCGCTGGTTTCACTGCTCCGATTGCGGTGGCAGCGCTGGGCGCAGCAATTTACATGCTGCCTGGAACCGAGGAAGGCACGACTCAAGTCAAACTCCTGGCGACGGGACTGATTGTGGTTGCGACTGTTTGCCATCTGGTCGGTTTAGGGCTTGGAACAGTCGTGCAGAACTTGATAGTGGGATTCAAAATCGCCTTGATTGGATTCACTCTAGTTTGGGCCTTGGGCTTCACGGATTCTGAGCTCTGGGTCGGGCAGGCGTTACCTGAGCGAGATGCGGCTTGGTTGCCAGGAAGTGTTGACGCTTGGAGCGCTTTCATAGGGTCGATGTCATGGATTGCGTTGAGTTACACCGGTTTTAATGCGGCAATTTATGTTGCTGGTGAGTCTCGAGATGCAACGCGACTCGTACCGAAGGCCATGCTGTTGGCAACCTTGCTTGTCACTGTAATTTATTTGTTGCTCAATGTTGTATATTTGTTTGCAGCAGATCCAGAGTCGATTGCGGGCAACCCAGCGGTGGCGGTAGACGCGACAGAGCACATCGGAGGAGCATCACTGGCCCTTGTAGTGCGAGTGTCGATCATTCTCTCCATGGCGAGTAGCGTGTTCGCGATGCTGCTAGCCGGTCCGCGTGTTTATCAGAAGATGGCCGAAGACGGCGTGATGCCCAAAGTCCTGCAGGGGAAAGTTGGAGCACCGGTTGCTGCGATCTTGGTTCAATCTGTGCTGAGCATTGTCGCGGTCAATATTGCTGATCTGCTTCAGCTGTTGAAATACTTGGGGCTGACACTTTCAGCGTGTGGTGCTCTGGCTGTAGCGAGTCTTTGCTGGGTAAGGTTGAAGCTACCAGATAGCAAGAAGTTGCACT
Source organism: Planctomycetaceae bacterium (assembly GCA_002862265.1). Taxonomy (GTDB): domain Bacteria; phylum Planctomycetota; class Planctomycetia; order Pirellulales; family Pirellulaceae; genus Aureliella. The sequence continues at coordinate 1,329 of PKCQ01000373.1, forward strand.
CAATAGAAATCTTGTCGCTTGTCGTCTACCTTGGCATTACAGCGTTGATCTTGGTGGCATCATGGTACGAGCATCACACCGAGTTCTTGGCGATGTGCGGAACATTTGTGCTGGGCCTTCTTGTGTATGGTTTTTGGTTGTTGGTGAGTACTGGTCGCGACAAAACCGAGCCCTTGTCAAACAAGGTTTGATCCTCTCAGAATACATACATCATGAACAGTCAGTTTATTGCCGAAACTTATCGATTCTGCCCACGCTGCGGCGAGCCAAATCCCAACCCCGGGTGCACGCCTTTTAACTGCGCAAAGTGTGGATTCTATAATTATTTTGGGCCTGTCACGGCCGTTGGCGGGATCGTGGTGAACGAACGAGTTGAGATGCTCTTTATTCGTCGCGGTCGCGATCCTGGAAAAGGTAAGTGGGGCTTGCCGGGTGGCTTCGTAGACGCCGGTGAAACGGCAGAGCAAGCAGTCGCTCGCGAGATTCGCGAGGAAGTAGGTCTCACCGTTGTTAGTACTGAGTTTCTGACCACGGCTGCGAATGAATATCACTTGCGGGGAATCTGCTCACCGGTCATTGATCTCTTCTATGTTGTAAGTGTCCAATCGGAAACTCAGCTCGAGTTGGCCGTTGACGAAGTAGATCATTATGAATGGTCTCGACCGATGTTATCACACCTTGAAAATATGGCCTTTGAGTCGAATCGTTTAGCCGTCGAGTTGTGGGCTAGGCGTGTTTCGCGTTCTTTGCAGTAGGTTGAATTGTCCTTTATCGAATCGAATCATGACGGAATAACGCGGAGATTGACGGAGATTGATCAACGGCGGGGTAACCGTCCTAAAGCGGATTAGAAAAGAGCTTTTTACCGGCATTGGACTGCCTGGATATGAGCCAGTGGATTTATTTCCCGGATATCGCAGTGGCTTTGGAGGCGAGGAATAGTGGCGAAGAAAGTCATTTTATTCAATTTGATCACGATCGCTTGGATGGCTGCTCTAAGTCGCTTACGACCCGTAGCATGTGGACCGTGCATGATATTAGATTCCGCTGCTTACAACTCAAATGCAGAAGCTGTCGATGCAGACGACATCGAGATTGCAAAGCCGTAAAATTGTGGCGCATGCTGTTGGCCTAATCTGCTTCAGCTGTTCAGTGTGCCCTTGGTACTTGGCACGTCGTTTTGACGCGGATCGTCACTGACAGCGATTCGCAGTGCCCTAGCACTTGCTTTAAAGATTCCCTCGGCGATGTGATGGCTGTTGCGACCATAGTGAAGCAACACGTGATAGTTACAAAGAGTGTTGCTAGCGAAGGAATACCAGAAGTCCTCGACGAGTTCGCTGTCGAATTCCCCAATCTTGGCGGCAGGAATCGGCGCGTTGAAGACGACGTAGTTGCGACCGCTTAAGTCTACCGCCACAGTGACGAGTGTCTCTTCCATTGGAAGAACCATGTGCCCGTAACGCGTGATACCTCGCTTATCACCGAGCGCTTTTGCAAAGGCTTGGCCAAGACAGATTCCGATATCTTCTGTTGTGTGATGCGCGTCCACTTGTGTGTCGCCATCGCAGCTTACTTTCAAATCGAATAAACCATGCTTGGCGAATAGGGTGAGCATGTGATCCAAAAAACCGACTCCGGAATCGATCTCGCTCTGGCCAGTGCCATCGAGGTTCAATTCCAAGTGGATTTTGGTTTCCGCTGTTTCTCGTTGAATTGTTGCGCTGCGAGTCATCTCTATATTCTGTAGTCGGTTTAGCTTAAGGTTCGCAGGTTCTTGTTTCCCTCCCTTTCTGAGCTCAGCGCTGAATTCTGGGAGGGGTGGAGCCCTAGCGACGGGGAGGGTCTCGCGACCAAAACCCCTCTCCGGGGTCCTGCGTGCTAGGGAGTTTCCGACTCTCCCCTAATAACCTGCTGCTAAGGAGGAGAGTAGCGGCGTAGTAGTTGTGAAATGCAAAGTTCGAGCCTACGCCAAGTACCCTGCCAGGTAGGCTAGGCAAGCGTCAACTTGAGCGTCGGTTCCGACGCTGATTCTCAAGCCATCGCCCCAGTCAGCGTAGTTCATGTAGCGAATCAGAATTCCGTCTGCTTTGAGTTGTTCGTAAAGCTCTCTCGAGCTCTTCTCGGGATGCTTGCACCACACAAAGTTGGCTTGGCTATCCAGAGATTCAAAACCCAGGTCGCGAAGTTTGCTCGTCAGGCGGTCTCGAGTTGCCACCACTTTGCGGCGATTGTCCAACAACCAAGTTTGATCGTCGATAGCCGCCGTCGCGCCGGCTAGGCTCAAGGCATCGCAATTGTAGCTGTCTTTTACCTTGCGGAGCATTTCAATCACGGGCGGCTGTGCGACCAGGAATCCGAAACGTAAACCCGCCAATCCGTAAGACTTACTTAGTGTTCGAGATACCATAACTCGGGGATTCTTGCGTACCAAATTGATGCAGTTGCTATCGGCAAAATCGGCATAAGCCTCATCAACCAACAGTGGGCAAGGCAGCTGGTCGGCCAACTCTGCAACTTGTTTGGGTGTGAGAACCGTTCCGCTAGGGCTGTTGGGGTTCGGCAAGAATGCGAAACGAAGTTTCTCGTCGGCTGCCGTGAAGCGTTGGTCGAGCGAGAAATCTCTGCAGAATGGGACTTCTTCGAATTGTGCTCCCTGGAGCTCGGATAGCGTGCGATAGAGGATGTAGCTGGGGTAGGGAAGTCGCAGCTTCTCGCCTTGGCCCACGAATGCTCGCGTCAGTATCGTGAGAATATCATCGCTACCGTTGCCGCAGAGAATCCAATCTGGTTCGACCCCGAGCACTTCCGCAGCACGGATGCGAAAGCCAGTTCCGAGTGCGTCGGGATAGCGTTCCAGCCGCTGGGACGCCGCTTCTTGAATCGCTTGCACGACCTTAGGAGAAGGCGGGTACGGGTTCTCGTTGGTGTTCATTTTGATGACTTTGCCGCCCTTGGGTTGTTCCCCAGGTACATACGCCGCCATCTCCCGAATCTCGGGTCGAAAGAATTGCTCAATTTCGCTAGTGCGGTTCAATTTACATTCCTAAATACGGTGAGCCTAGTCGGTGTTAGCTCAGGCGAATATCAACGCTGTTGCGGTGTGCGGTTAGGCCTTCCTTCTCAGCCAATAGCGCGATTTCGGCTTGAATGCCGCTGAGAGCGTCTTTCGAGTACTGGATGACGCTGCCGCTTCGTAAGAAGGAGTTTGCCGACAGTCCGGCCGCCCAGCGAGCGGTGCCACCGGTGGGAAGTACGTGCGACGGTCCAGCTGCGTAGTCACCGAGTGCTACTGGACTAAAGTCGCCCAGGAATGTTGCCCCTGCGTTGCGAATTCGATCTGACTGCTCGCGAGGATTCTCGCACGCGATATGCAAATGCTCTGGCGCGATCAAGTCGGTGACTTCGCATGCTTGCGTCGCGTCACTGACTAGGATGATGGCACCGAAATCATTTAAACTGTCATAGGTTAAATCACTGCGACTGAGATTCTGCAACTGCGACTCGAGTTCTCGTTCCACACGGTCGGGTAGTGAATCGTCCCAAGTTACCAGCACACTCGCGCCCGGAGAATGCTCTGCTTGAGCCAACATTTCCGCCGCAGTGTACGCAGCGTTAGTTGTCGAGTCCGCGACGACGACCACTTCGCTAGGGCCTGCGATCGAGTCAATATCGACATTGCCGTAGACGTGCTTCTTGGCGAGGGCTACAAACAGATTGCCGGGGCCAACGATTTTGTCGACCGCATCAAGCCCATCGACTCCGTAAGCCATGGCTGCGACAGCTTGAGCTCCACCTATCGGATACACTTCGGTGATCCCGAGTTCGTGGCAGGTGGCGAGAACATCGAAGTTAAACGCGCCAAAGTCCGTTGGTGGAGCGACGACTGCGATTTGCTCCACTCCAGCTGCTTGAGCAGGAACTACTGTCATGAGCACGGTCGATGGATAAGCAGCTGCACCACCGGGAACGCAGACGCCAATGCGATGCAAAGGAACGTAACGCTGGTCGAGTCGAATACCAGGAGCGGGCTCGATGCTGGAGTTCTGGTGCAGGATCGATTTTTGGAATTGCAGAATGTTGTCCCGAATGCGGCGGATCGTGGCCAGGAATTCCGGGGCTGCTGCTGCGTGAGCTTCTTGGAGCTTTTTCGCGGGAACGGCAAAGTCGCCGCTTGGGAGTTCACTTCCGTCGAGTGCGTGACTGTACTTGGCCAATGCAGCTCGGCCTTCATTCCGGACATCGGAGCAAATTCGCTCTACGACTTGGCCTGGTGTTAGTGTTTCGCCGAAAACACGCTTGGTAAGCTCTTGACCTTTCGGACTCACAACGGTTCCCGAGGGGCTCAGGCGAGCTCGCATGGCCTCAAACTCGGTTTCAAAGCCACTTTGGCGAGCGTCGATGCGTTGGATTTTAAGTTGCTTCATGGATGCGGTATTTTCTGGGCAAAAAACCCGGTGGAAAGCCAGTGTCAGCGTTAACAGGATAGCTTTCTGGCTAGCTTTCATCTATCGCCAATAGACGGGGGGATCGTGCAAGCGCCTAGATTGTGACCGGGCTTCCACTTGTTTGGTTCGTCCTGCTGGTAGCGGAACTCGTCAAGAGTTTCGGCAGTTTTCAACGCCATTCGAATCGTCTTTACAGTGCTTTACTCGTTACCGGCCTGCTTTGGGAGCTCTGTGGTTTATTGCCCGCTGTGAAGACCTGGCTGTAGCGGTTACCCTGAACTCGCTTGACTTTATCTTGACTCCGAAAAGAAACTCGATCATGTCCAGAACGAAAGCAGCGCCGCCAAGAATTGACCTCCGCAGCGACACGGTCACCAAGCCTTGTCCCGACATGCTAGCGGCAATGTCCTCGGCCGAAGTCGGCGATGACGTCATTTGTTCGGATCCCACTGTCGAAAGTCTTCAAGCGAAGATTGCCGAGATACTTGGCAAGGAAGCCGCCGTGTTCATGCCAAGTGGGAGTATGGCGAATCAAATCGGTGTGCGCTTGCACTGCCAGCCTGGTGATGAGTTTCTCTGTGAATCGGAATGCCATATCTACATGTACGAGCAGGGTGCTTTTGCTCAGCTAAGTGGACTGGTTCCAAAGCTGTTGCCCGGAACGCACGGGGTTCTCACGCCGGATCAATTTCTACGAGCGATCAACCCAGTTGATGACCATGCACTGCGGTCAGCCTTGGTCACCCTGGAGAACACTCATAATCGTGGCGGTGGCGTGGTTCAGCCGATGGATTCGGTGAGTGAAATTTGTACTTGGGCGCATGAGAACGGACTTAAGACACACTTGGATGGAGCGAGATTGTTCAATGCGGTGGTGGCCTCAGGATATTCCGCCGAAGAGTGGGCAAGTGATTTTGATACCGTTAGCGTTTGTTTCTCGAAAGGACTCGGTGCACCGGTTGGATCGGCGCTTGTTGGTAATGGGGAGGCGATGGTCAAAGCCCGTCGCATTCGCAAGCTGTTCGGCGGCGGCATGCGCCAAGTCGGCTTTCTGGCCGCAGCGGCTCTGTACGCACTTGAAAACAATATTGATTCGCTGCGCCAAGATCACGACTGGGCCAAGCAATTGGCTACTTCTGCAGTTCGGCGCGATGGTTTGTTTGTCGATCGCGAGCCAGAAACAAATATCGTTTTAGTTCGAGTCGATCCAGAGCTGGGAACCCCAGCCGGGTTGTGCGATGCGTTAGAGAAGAAAGAGATTGGCTCATTTCCTTTCGGTGCCGATCGCATTCGCTTAGTTACCCATCGTGATCTGACTCAAGGACAAATCGATGAAGCATGTGATGTGATGGAGCGAGTTGAGTTCTAGGCTGAGAATGCACTTATCTGTCTAGCATTCTTGTGAACCAAACGCCAATGGAGCTGGCGACAAAGTCAAGGTCTGCGGCGTCGCGAACAAAGAGGTGGTTAGCGCCAGGCAAGGTGATCAAGCTTGCAGGAGAAGGCTCGGGGTCGTCGGGCGTGCGCTGAGTCAAGCAACTGAATAGTCGCAGAGCATGCTCATAGCCGAGAGTTTCGTCTTCGGGGCTGTGAAAGAGCATGACTGGTTTGGTGGTCTTACGGAGCAGGGCCGGAAGGTCGTGACTACGAAAGTTGTCCAGCATCTGATTGCGAATCACGTAGTCGATCCCGCCGATGGTGACCGAGCCGATTCCCTTCACTGCGATCTCCGGATTCATTCTTTGAAGCAGGTTGGCAAGATGCGAGGTGTCGCTCGGACCGGCGATGGAAACGGTGGCTCGCACTGAGGTAATTTGTTCGGTCAGTGACAGACTGCAGGCGGCTCCGAAACTGTGCCCAATGAGAAATTGCGGTGCTTCGAGGTGCTCGGAAAGGAAGCGATGGGCTGCCAGTAGGTCTTGCTGGTTGGTGCTGAAGTTTGTCAGCGAAAAGTCGCCTTTGCTACCCCCAAGACCAGTGAGATCGTAGCGTAAGACTGCAAAGCCTTCGGCGGCTAAGCCCCGCGAAATTCGGACAATGGCTTTCAGGTCTTTGTTGCAGGTAAAGCAATGCGTGAACAACGATGTTGCTCGCGGCGTGCTTGCAGGCAGATCAAGGATACCCGCTAACTTGTAGCCGTTACCGCCCTCAAACTCCACTCGCTGGCTGCGGCGAATGGGTGAAGGGCCGTTAGTGTCGTCCATGAGAGATTTCGGCTCGGATCTGTCTGCGCCGGAATTCTGGCTAATCCCAATCGGAAAATGTTGGCGGATCGAATACGACGCGATGAATGTTAGTTGGTTTCGAGGCCAAGGTTTCCGTCCTTGAAGGCCAGTGCCATGGCACGTGGAACTTCTGCTTCGGCAAGCACAAGCTGAGCTTGATTTTCTGCGACGCTAGCTCGGTTTTCTTGCTCGGTCGCGATTGCTTCGGCGCGGCGCTGTTCAGCTTTTGCTCGAGCGACACGGACATCTGCTTCGGCTTGGTCAGCTCGCAAGCGAGCCCCAATGTTGTCACCTACGTCAATATCGGCGATGTCGATGGAAACAATCTGGAAGGCTGTCTGAGCATCCAGTCCACGCTTCAAAACCGCACGCGAGATCAAGTCTGGATTCTCGAGGACCGTTTGGTGTGTGTCGCTAGAGCCAATCGAGCTAATGATACTTTCACCGACACGAGCAATAATCGTCTCCTCGGTCGCACCACCAATCAGCTGCTCCAGGTTGGTTCGAACCGTCACCCGGGTTCTGACTCGAAGCTCAACTCCATCTTGAGCGATGGCTGATAGAGTTGACTTGCCACTGCGACGAGAATCCGGGCAGTCAATGACTTTCGGATGTACGCTGGTGCGCACGGCGTCTTGAACGTCGCGCCCTGCCAAGTCGATGGCGGCCGCTCGGTCGAAGTCCAAGTCGATACCTGCTCGCTGGGCGGCGATGATTGCTTGAACCACGTTCATTACATTACCGCCGGCCAAATAGTGTGCTTCCAGCCGCTGCGTCAGGATGCCACTTTGAGAGCTGATGTCGAGACCAGCTTGAGCGGCCATGATTTTCGCGTGAACAATTACCGGTGCTTTTACTTGACGGAAATACATTCCTACCAAGCTGAACATCGAAACTCGGGCGCTGGCAAAGTAAGCTTGGATCCAGAGTGAGCCAAAAGCGATGAACGCGATAATGACAAAGAGAGCGAACAGTGCGGCAAAACCGATACCAACCCATTTTAGAATCATGAAGATATCGAAGGATTGTCCGAGCAGCAGGAGACTCATAGTTGGTATCTCAGCGAGGATTTCAGGGTCCGAGCAACGTACGTCCTCGCATGATAGCCGGTTCTGGGGCGGTTTCCAAGAAGTCCAATGCGGGGGGAAGGAAGTGTTTTGCTGGGATATTGGCCGACGGCGTGGTCTTGGATGGCGTCTTTGGTCTTGGATGGAGTCTTTCTACCGGTCTACCAGCAGATTCGCTGAGGGAAGATTCGCCTAGGAAAACGAATCTTCAAAAGACGGGAGCAGTGGCAACTGAGGACAATGGACGCACTTTTTGTTTATTCGATCCAGCCGCCGCCGAGAACGCGATCGTCGCGGTAGACGACGCAGAGCTGCCCAGGTGCAATTCCACGGGCTCCATCAGTAAACTCGACGCAAATTCGGGCACCTTCGAGTACCTCGACCACAGCGGGGCGAGCAGCGCTGTTGTAGCGGATCTGTGCCATGCCTTCAAAGGAGCCCGTGGGAGGCTCGATCAGCCAGTTGACTTCGCTAGCGTGCAAAACTTGCCGATCCAGAGCTTCCTTAGGGCCTAGGACGACATCGAAGCTCTCCGGATCGATGCGTAGCACAAAGGCGGGTTCGCCGAGTGCGATTCCGAGCCCTTTTCGCTGACCGATCGTAAACTGCTCGATTCCTGGGTGTTGTCCCAAGACTTTGCCTTCCTGATCGACAAAGTTACCAGCCGTGTTCTCGGATGAACGTGCTCGCACAAAATCAGCGTGCTTTCCGCTAGTGACGAAGCAGATCTCCTGGCTGTCTCGCTTATCGGCGACGCGTAATCCGGCCTTTCCAGCCAGAGCTCGGATGTCCCGCTTCACAAACCCACCGACAGGTAACAACATTCGCGACAGATACTTGCGATCTATGCCCGCGAGCACATAGGACTGGTCTTTGCCAGAATCCACGCCGCGCAGAAGTGCGGGGCCATCCTCAGTTTGTTCTAGTCGCGCGTAATGTCCGGTAGCAACGAACTCGGCATCCACGCTATCAGCGTAGTCAAACAGGCGTCCGAACTTGATCCAATTGTTGCACTGGACGCAAGGGTTAGGGGTGCGGCCTTGTGTGTATTCGTCGACGAAGTAATCCACGATGCGCGAAAAGTCGGCTTCGAGATCGAGGGCATAGAAAGGAATGCCGAGGCGATCTGAGACACGTCGTGCGTCCATGGCATCGGAAGCGCTGCAGCAACCTTGCTTGTGATCCGTTCTTCCCTGCAGTATCGGCAGAAGCGGATTGGGTGAGCCGTCCTCTAGACCGCAGCTCTCGGCGGACTCTTCACCGTGACGCATAAAAACGCCGACAACATCGTAGCCTTGTTCGAGCAGTAAATGCGCGGCGGCCGAGCTGTCGACACCTCCACTCATGGCTAGAACTACGCGTTGCATCTTTGCAGGCTTGTAAATGTGTAGGGGGTAATTGCTGGACTCGCTCGGCTGCCAGGGTTCAGTCTTGTTCTACCCCAAAGCGTGAACGAGAAGACTTAAGTTTGCCTTGCCTCGCCGACGCTTCGGATTGTGATTCGTCACGAACCGTCCGTCAGTTCCGAGCCGCTACCAAATGCCGAGCTGCTCGAGTTGTTTCGTTGCTGTTCCAGCCCAGTCTTTATTGGCGGCTGGCGAAGCGGGGCTTGGGTGGAGGATTCGCCCCACTTGGAGTTCCAAGCCTGCCTTTTCGATCACACGCTTGCCGCAGTTTTCCGCGAAGGCGCCAACGCCGATAAGGAATTCCGGTTGCACCGCTTCAATCAATCCTGCCAAGTGTGCGTCACAATGCAATTCAAGTTCACAACGAACGGCGGCGGGAAGTTTGTCTGGAGTGACGTTTCTGGCCGATGCCTCCATGAAAATCAAGGGACAGTAATTGGCCACAAAGTGTTCGTAAAAGAAATCGTTGGCTTCGGGATATTTTTCGTGCATCAAGCCCCAGAGACGGCGACCAGAAACTTCGCTGCGGGCACAGTCGAAGCCTTCGATCGGACGCTTTGGGTGCTCGGGGTCTGGCTTGGCAACCTTGGCATTGATTCCGAGGTATTCTTTGACGAATGCGATTTCTCCGAAAGGCACACCACATTGTGCCATTCCCCATGGTCCAGGGTTCATGCCGAGCATCAAGAACCGGCAACTCTTACGAGCGTACTTTTTCAGATACTCTTCGTGGGCACTCCACGCGTAGTTCAGCGGGTTGTAGACCCAGGGAACCGCGCCGCTGAAGTCAATCTGCTCCACAGCCTTACTCAGCGTCTTGGCAAGTCCGATGACTTTCTTGCTGGTAGCACTTGCTGCTGGCATGAATTACTCGCGTTGAACGAGGCGGAACGGTCGAGATTACAGGTCGGTGAAGAGCTACATTTGCTACATTTCGGCAGCTTGTTGCTCCATGAACTGCATCGCTTTGTCGCCGATGTCCTTACGGCACCATGAACCGGACCAGCGGACTTGCTGTACCGCTGTGTACGCGTTGAGTTTGGCTTTAGCGATGTTGTCGCCCAGTGCGGTAACACCGAGGACTCGGCCGCCCGACGTGACAACATCCTGTCCATCAAGCGTCGTTCCGGCGTGGAAGACCTTCACATCTGCCAACTCGTCGGCCGCATCGATGCCGGAAATGACTTCGCCGTTATCGTAGTCACCAGGATAGCCCTTGCTGGCCATTACGACACAAATTACCGGTCGCTCATCCCATTCCGGCGCTTCGATTTGATCTAAAGATTGGTCAACAACTGCGTCCAAAATATCGACCAAATCACTCTTGAGTCGCATTAGCAAAGGCTGGCACTCCGGGTCGCCGAAACGGCAATTGTATTCCAGAACCTTAGGACCGGCTTGTGGAGTCAGCATCAAGCCAGCGTATAGAACGCCACGGAATGGCTTGCGATTGCGTTTCATTGTGTGAACCGATGGCACCAACACGTGCTCTTCGATCCAAGCCATCAGTGCGTCATCAACCATCGGAGTTGGGCAGTAAGCTCCCATGCCTCCGGTGTTCGGACCTGTGTCACCATCAAAGGCGGGCTTGTGATCTTGTGCGGGAGGTAACGGCAAAATGGTCTTGCCGTCGGTAATTGCCAGCACGCTGGCTTCTTGACCTTCCAGTCGTTCTTCGATGATCATCTGAGCGCCGGCGGAGCCAAACTCTTTTCGTCGCGCGATGCGGTCAATGGCTTCCAGTGCATCGTTACGTCGCTTACAAACTATGACACCTTTACCGGCCGCCAAGCCGTCTGCTTTCACAACGACCGGGCAGCGATCGCGTTCGCCAGGATAGCGGCCTTTTATGAATCGCATCGCATCGTCAGCATCGCGGAATACTTGAAAGTCCGCCGTGGGAACGTCAGCTTGACGGAGTAAGTTTTTGCAAAACGCCTTGCTGCTCTCAAGCTGAGCTGCCTGTCGCGTCGGACCGAACACGCGCAGTTTTTCAGACTCGAAGGCATCGACGATACCTATCGAAAGGGGGGCTTCGGGTCCCACAACGGTCAAGCCGATGTTCTCTTTCTTCGCGAAGGCGATGAGGCCCTCAATGTCGTTCACTCCGATGTCGACATTGATAGCGTCACGCGCAGTTCCAGCGTTGCCTGGTGCGACAAAGACGTCAGTCACTCGAGAGCTTTGACTGATTTTCCAAGCCAAAGCGTGTTCACGTCCGCCATTTCCGACAACGAGTACTTTCATGAGCTCGCGTTTCCTGTTCTATTCGCCTTGCAAAATTCAACCTAAGCAGGGATTGTAGGCATTCTGGGCGACTTCGAAAGTCGCGCTGGCCGAATCGCTTGTGGAGTTGCTCAGGCAAGCAGGGCTGTTGGGTGGTATGGCGGGCTCGCTGATGCCTTCTGCTTGCGGTGGAGCAAGCTGTAAGCTCGGGGAGGTTCTTGTTTTCCTTCGCCACGAGCCAAGTAGAACCTCATCGATAGTTCATAGAGCCCGAACCTAAATTATCCTGACGGATCGAGCGATGCGCAAAGTAAAAAATGGAGGTGGCTGGGCAGCGATCCGGTACACCTTTTCCAAGGCTAAAGAAGCAGGTGGGCTGCTGAAGCTTTGGAAGGCGATGCGGAGCAAGAACGCTTGCAAGACGTGTGCTCTCGGGATGGGGGGCCAATCCGGTGGAATGGTGAATGAGCAGGGTTCTTTTCCAGAAGTATGCAAGAAGTCGCTTCAGGCGATGGTCTCAGACATGCAATCGGGAATCTTGCCAACTTTTTGGGATGAGCACAGCCTACAAGAATTGCAGCGATGGACCCCTCGTGAGCTGGAATATGCCGGCCGCCTGATTCAGCCTCTGCTGTACACGCGCGGTGAGGATAAATACCAGCCGATCACTTGGCAGGACGCCTACGAACGTATCGTGGCCAAGCTCGGCTCGCTCAACCCGAACCAGACCTTTTGGTACTTCAGCGGGCGCAGCAGTAACGAAGCTGGCTTCTTGTTGCAACTGCTAGCTCGAGTGTACGGTACCAACAACGTCAATAACTGCAGTTACTATTGCCATCAAGCCAGCGGTGTTGGTCTCAACAAGTCTTTGGGGACGGGCACCGCGACGGTGACGCTCGAGGATCTGGATCACGCCGATCTGGCGATGATCATAGGAGGCAATCCAGCCAGCAATCATCCACGACTGATGACTTCGCTCAACCATCTGCGCCGTCGAGGTGGCAAAGTGGTAGTGATAAATCCCGTCCGCGAGCTTGGTATGCGACGTTTTCGTATTCCGAGTGATTGGCGCAGTATGTTGTTCAGATCTGAGATTGCGACTCACTATGTTCAGCCACATATCGGTGGCGACCTCGCACTTCTCTCAGGAATCGCCAAGGTGACGGTGGAGAGCGGAGCCATTGACCAGAGTTTTCTCGAGGGATACTGCAATGGGCTCAACGACTACATCGACTGGTTGACCGATTTACCTTGGAAGGAACTAGAGACCAAGAGCGGCATAGCCGAGTCAGAGATGCGAGACATCGCAGAGCTCTATGCCTGCTCGAAGTCTGCCATCTTTGGCTGGACTATGGGAATCACGCATCATAAGCACGGAGTGGACAACGTTAGTTCGATCGTCAACCTGGCTTTGCTACGTGGCATGGTGGGCAGACCTGGTACGGGGCTAATGCCGATTCGAGGGCATAGTAATGTTCAAGGGATGGGCTCGATTGGCGTGACCCCTAAGCTGAAAGAGCAGATCTTTGATGGGCTGCAAAATCATTTTGGAGTGCAGCTCCCGACTTCGCCTGGAATGGACACGATGGCCTGTATGGATGCGGCGCGATCGGGAAAAGTGAAAGCAGCCTTTTGTTTAGGCGGAAATCTTTACGGATCCAATCCAGATGCGACCTATGCAGGTGAAGCACTTAGCAAACTGGAACTCTTGGTGACCTTGAGTACCACCATGAACACAGGGCATGTTCACTCCTTGGCGGATGAAACAATTGTGCTTCCAGTGCTAGCGCGCGACGAGGAACCGCAGCCGACGACGCAAGAGTCGATGTTCAACTACGTGCGTCTGAGCGATGGCGGGCAATCGAGATTACCGGGACCTCGATCAGAGGTTGAGGTGGTTGCCGAACTCGGCAAGCGATTGTTCGCAGCTTGCCAAGATTCCGCCGTTCCTTGGGGGGAAATGCAGGATACCGATAGGATTCGCGAGTGGATCGGATCGGTGGTTCCGGGTTACAAGAAGATCTCCGAAATCGGTCAGGGCAAGCAGGAGTTTCAGATCGATGGCAGGACTTCTCATCAGCCGTGTTTTGGAACAAGTGACGGCAAAGCTAGTCTTCACAGCTACGAACTTCCTGATCTGTGTGGTGGATCAGATGAACTACGCATGATGACCGTGCGCAGTGAAGGCCAGTTCAACACGGTTGTCTACGAAGAAGAAGACCTTTATCGGGGGCAGGAACGTCGTGATCTGATTTTGATGCATCCGGATGATTTGGCACGCTTGGGGATAAACGAAGACCAGCCCGTCCGGGTTAAGAATTCTGTTGGTTCGACTGAAGTCCTCGCTCGGGCTTACGAAGATATTCGGGCGGGAAACGTTTTGATGTACTTTCCTGAAGCGAACGTCTTGGTGCCTCGCGATCTTGATCCGCAATCGCGGACCCCAGCTTTCAAGGCAGTGACTGTCAAAATTGAGCCGCTATAGTTCTAGCGGCTTGTCAGTATTTTCATTTAACATGCCGCCAAACGACGATGGCATACGTCGGCATGCAGCAATCATTGTTTGCCTGCGCGACAAAAAATTGTCTATGATACGCAGGGGCAAGCTTAACACAATCCCGCCTGGCCTTTCCACCTACCTGCAGCCATGACGAAGCAGCGATTTTTTTGCAATGCATTGAGCCAGTGGCTTTGCAGTGTTTTACAACTGGCTTGTCACCTCTCAGGACAGCGCAAACGTAACCTCAATGAGAATCTATGCGCACTCGACGGTTGGTAACGTTTTCGTCCGTTGTTTCAGTTCTCTCTATGTCCATGCTGGCTTGCAGCCGGCAATAAGAAACAGGTACCGCGCGGCGCGCAGCGGGGGTTAGGGCAGCTTAAAAAGAAGGAGACGGAAGTATCCGAATCGGCAAGCCTGCATTTTGTGTCCGCTCCCGTGATTCAGGAGGAACCGACTCTGAAGTTCGGGGTTGTTTTGGGTGGCCCGATTCCTAAACGCGAAAAGCTGAAAGCAGACGGGTCGGTTTGCGGAAATTTTAATATCCTTTCCGAGAAAATGGCAGAAGGTGAGGACGGAGCAATCGAGAACTTCATGGTGTATTTCGACGTTCGGATAAACGAGATCAAGCTTCCCTAAATCCCTTGTTCCTTTGAAGCAAACCGTCCTGGAAACAAGGGCTACATGTTCGTTCCTGATATCTTGCCTGCCGAGCTGGGCAGGACTTTGGGGTCACTAACAACGATGGGGAAGGGCGCAACGCCTAGTTTCCTTTCGTCGAAAATAAAGAGCAGAACCCTCTTGTCACTCCAAAAGCGAAGAAAACGATCCCATTACCCAAAGCAGAGCCGGTTCCGACACCAGTGGAATGCAACATCCACGGTTGACATAAGCTTATGTCTTCGTGTTCGATCGCCCCTATCTGAGTATTTCGAATGAAAAGGGGGAGATTGAAATTCGGGATTTGCCTGTAGGAACGGTCACATTCAAGCTCTGGCTCGAAATTGCCCTTCGGACGATCGATGAAAGTGAGCTGAACGGCGAGAAAGGCAAATGGAGAAGAGGTTACATCGAGATCGATTTAAAACCCGGTTTGAATGATACTGATATCTGTAAGACTCAAGCTGACAAGTTCAAGTAGAATTCGGTGGGAGATGCCGTTCTCAAAATCTTTTCTTGACGAATGTACACACTCGGAAGACATTATTACCGTCAGAGATATGTAATTTCCGCAATGACTTGGCAGACATATTCGTTAGTCGGTCAACGCGAATACTTTGGAGAAGACAATGAAAAAAGTTCTGTGTTTCTTGACACTTGCATCACTTGGTTTCGCTGGCTGCAGCAAGCTTCGGGAGACTGAAATGGCTATCGCGCCGTCTGCTGCAGTTCCCGCCGTCGCAGCGGACCAAGAGGTTGCCAAGCCGGAAAAGGCGGTTCGACTGGTTTCTGCGCCCGCTGACACGGCAACGCTCAAGTTGAAGTTCATCCTGGATGGCGATGTACCGAAGCGAGAGGAGGTCGATGGGAGCCGCGATCCATTCTGCGCAGATCTGGAAATCCTGTCTGAGAAAATGGTCGTCAGTAAAGCAGGTGAGATCCAAAACGTGGTGTTGTATCTGGATACTCGCAAGACCAAGGTGGACTTGCCCAATATTCCTGTGCCCGATGTCAAGCCGGTCTTGGACAACAAGGGCTGTGTCTTCGTACCGCACGTTTTCGCTGTACGAGCCGGGCAGACAGTTATCGTGAAGAATAGCGATGAAGCAGGACACAACGCCAACTTCAATTTCTTCAATAACCCATCGAAGAACTTTCTCGTTCCTGCCGGCGGCTCCAAGGAGCTCGAAATCAAGCAGAGCGAGCCTACTGCAATCCCCGTGGACTGTAACATTCACCCATGGATGAAGTCCCACATCATCGTCATGGATCATCCCTTCGTTGGGATTTCCAACGAGAAGGGCGAACTTGAGATTAAGGACCTTCCCGTCGGGGAGGTCGCTTTCAAGATTTGGCACGAGAACTCCGACAGGTCGCTGGAGAAAGGCGAGCTGAACGGTAAGAGCGAAAAATGGTCGCGAGGAGTCATGAAAGTGGAGCTCAAGCCAGGTATGAATGATTTGGGCACGATCAAGTTCAAGGCTGACAGCTTCAAGTAAGTCGTCTGCCGATCAACCGGAAAGTAAGCGCACAAGCTCCGCTCTTTCGAGTGGGGCTTGTTGCGTATGTGATGCACTATTGGTCTACAATGCTGTCCCCTTTCGCCCCCTTCCTATTCTCGGAGCCTGTTATGAAAAGCCTCTCTCTTCTTACTTGTGGCTTATGCCTGACGGCGTTTTGCTGCACCGGTGTTTCCGCCGATGAGAAGGCGAAGATCGTTTTCATTTCCGGCTCGCCCAGTCATGGCCGGATGCATCACGAGCATCGGGCAGGAAATATGATTCTGGCTGAAGCATTGAATCAGTCAGGTCTAGATGTCGAAGCGGAGTTGGTGCCGCATTATGGCTACCCGAAGAATCAGAGCATTCTGAAGGATGCCGCGACAGTGGTCATTTTCTGCACCGGTCACCGTGGCCACGTGTTAAATCCGAAGTTGGACGAATTCGATGAGCTGATGAAAAGTGGCACCGGCGTGGTCATGATTCACTGGGCGACAGAAGCCGAGAAAGGCAAGCCTGGCGAGAAGTTCCTGGAGTGGATGGGGGGATTCTGCGATCTCAATTGGTCTGTCAATCCGCACTGGACAGCGAACTTCAAAGAGTTTCCAGATCACCCGATTGCCAACGGAGTGAAGCCATTCTCGATTAACGATGAGTGGTACTACCACATGCGATTTGTACCCGGGATGAAAGGTGTCACCCCGATCTTGTCAGACTTGCCACCACCGGAATCATTACGCCGGCCCGATGGAGAGCGAAGCGGCAATCCCAGTGTACGCAAGGCGGTGGCCAACGGAGAAAAACAGCATGTGGCCTGGGCTTACCAGCGTCCAGAAGGCGGTCGGGGTTTTGGTTTTACGGGAGCCCATAATCATGTGAGTTGGCAGGACGAGAACTTTCGAAAAGTGGTCTTGAACGCCATTCTCTGGACCGCGAGTGTAGACGTTCCAAAAGGTGGTTGTCCATCGCCTGCTGTCGGGGAAGAGCAAATCAAAGAGCACCTAGATAAGTGATCTGCTAATCGCTCGCTTAATTTTCCGAGCAGAGGCGTGGTACTCGAATTACTAGGCGTGGTACTCGAATTACTAAGTCGATCTCAGGCTCAATAGAGGAGTTGTACAGTCCGAGCGGTGCTGATTCAAACAGCTATCCAGCAAGGATGTTTTCTAGCTTCTGCCGAGTTTCTGGCTTTTCTAGCGCAAGCTTTCCGAAGCCACGCACTGCTCCTAGAGCAACGGCTGCATCTTGATGTTCTGCGTAGTTGGTGACCAACATGACCGGCGTGTCGGCCAATTCTTCGTCGGCTTTGATTTGCTTGAGAATCTCGATCCCGTCGGAGTAATCGATGTCGAGCTTGCGATTGATGAAGACGAGGTCGAACGAACTCTCTCTGAGCATGTTCAATGTCTGACAAAGTGTGTCTGCTTTGGCAACTTCGCTGCTTGGAAACAGCCTCTCCATCAATTGGCAGATTGACCGATGATCCGGCCCACAGTTCCCGACGTCGAGGATACGCTTTGTCACGCTACGATTCCCGGGGTGCGGGCAAAGTTGATTATTGATTGTTGACGTCTGCTTGCTCGGATTGAGCCGTAGTCTTGGCATTGGAATCACAGCCGCTAGTTGCAGCAGTGAGCAGCATGCCTGAGACAAATGCAAGCAGAATAAGGCTGGCTGCGAAGCGTTCTCTTCGCATGGGTAGGATCAGACGAACCATAGTTTTAGGGAGGGTGTGCCAGTCTAGAGCGCGTGTTTAGAAATCAATCAAGCCACTCGTCAGAAGGATCGAACTTGGGCGAGGCAATAATCATCACCTTCATTTTTCCGATCGCACGATGCCGTGTTCCAGGGTGGATCACGATCGTCGACTTCTCTTGAACGGGAAATAGTTCTCCATCCAGTTCCATCTTGGCTTCCTGCTCGCACTCCAGGATACAGTAAGTCTCGGTGATTCGCTTGTGGTAGTGAGCCTTGGCGTTTTCCGAGATTTCCGTGATGTGGAGTGAATAGGGAACACTCTCAATGTCCATCAAACCACGTCGTGCTACTCCACAAGGGCATGGGGTGGGCGGAATCTCATCAAAATTCAAAAACGAGAATTTCGTGTTTGGTGAAAGCATCTCGATGAATTTAGCCCAAGAACCGTGGGTTCGATAGTGGGGCTCGACAGGATTAACAGGATTAAATGAACGCTCCCCAGCTCTAACAGGAGGTTTGTCCCCCAAACATCAGTGCAGAATAAGTGCTCAAATGATCAGTATCGGGCTCGATTCTGTGAAATGGTAGGGGTTGTTACGATTCTACCGGCCGTAGACTTTGCCTAGCTTTCTGAGGCGTTGCAAGCGGCATTTTCATTACAACTGCTTGTCGTAAGTCCTTCCCACAAAAAAGCTTGCCGCACGCTCAAGCGTTTCTTTTAGACTGGCCGATACAACCTCCTGAACGCACCTCGACTGTCCTCGACAATCGGCGTTTATAACTCAGGGGCGAGTATACGGAATTGCTCGTCCGACCCGTTCGTGAACTCTGTCAGTCAGTAGTTTTGGCACTCAAGAGAATTCAGCCCTCTCTTAACACAGGCCAGCCGCACCACGAAGCGAGCAACTCTGTTGTACGTTGCGGGGTCGGAGGGTGATTTCGACGACTTCGTGCGTCGAAACCGGTCTCGGCCAACTACACCCCCAAAGACTTAGAGCTCACTTACGAAATCAAAATCATCGTTTTAGGGAGTTGTGGCTCGATGAAATCGAACATCGTTCTTGGATCCTTGCTGCTCGGCCTTTGCTTGAGCACCCCTAGCTTCGGCGACGGGCTTTTGGATCGACTTCTAGGACTGAAGGGTAGCGGTTGTGACAGCGCTTGTTGTGACACTGGATGCTCGGCTGATCCTAGCTGTGGTTGTGAAACCTCTGACTGCGATAGCTCTGAACCGTCCTGTGGTTGCGAAACTGCTGGCGGCGAATGTGAGCCATCCTGCGGATGCGAAACTGGCTGCGCTGACGCCTCTGCACCAAGTTGCGGATGCGAAACTGGCTGCGCTGACGCCTCTGCACCAAGTTGCGGATGCGAAGAAGCTTGCGATCCTTGCGGATGCAGCGAAAAGACTCGTCGTCCTCTTCTTGAGCTTCTGATGAAACTGAAGCCAGGTAAGACGGGCTGCGACGACTGCTGCGAGCCATCCTGCGGTTGCGAAACTGCTTGCGGCGACTGCGAGCCATCTTGCGGGTGTGAAACTGGTTGCGCTGACGCTTGTGCACCAAGCTGCGGATGCGAAGTTGCTGACGCCTGCGGATGCGACAGTGGATGTGGAAAGAAGAAGAGCTGCGGTGGCCTGCTAGCTAAGTTGTTCGAGAAGAAGAGCAGCTGCTGTGACGCTGGTTGCGATGCTGCACCAACTTGTGGATGCGAGAGCGCTGGCTGCAGCAGCGGTGATTCGGCCTCTGATACAGCACCTGCTGCAGAGGCTGCTCCAATGCCGCCTGCACCAGTTGTAGACCCAAATGCTTTCTTGCGAAGCAATCGACGTGTCATTCAAACTTCCTACGGTCGCTAAGCCTAGCTTAGAGATCTGGTAGATTTCAGATACGTTTAAAGCGGCCTATGTCTTCGGATGTGGGTCGCTTTTTTTACGCGCCTCGGCAACCAACCCAAAATGTCTTATGAGCAGCCAGAGATCGAAAGTCGATTGGTCGATGGTACTTGGCCCGGTGCTCTCGCCGGCTGCTGGGTTGCCTGAGTCCGAACTTGGCGAACTAGACAAGTGTGTTTTCCAGCATGCTCGACGTTCTATTCGGCCTCATCTTCAAAGTGCTCGCCCACTTCCGTTTAGAACGCATTCGGTTCCTTGGTTTCCAGCTGGCCAATGGCTTGCGGATTCCGATCTTCGACCGGGGGCATTGTTGCAGCATGCGGCAGGTGACTACTACGTCCAGGATGCTGGTTCTTTCTTAGCGCTCGCTCTTTGTGACGTTCGGCCAGGACAAACTGTTGTTGATACTTGTGCGTCGCCAGGAGGCAAGGCAACGGCTCTTCTCGAAATGCTTTGCGGGCAAGGTGCTTTAGTTGCCAACGAAGTCATCGCTTCGCGGCTCGCGCAACTGCAAATTGCACTTGAGAGAACCGGACTTCCGAACTTTGTCGTGTCCAACGAGGAGCTTGAAAACTTAGTAGGACCACTTGGTGGTCAGGCCGACTTAGTATTGGTCGACGCCCCATGCTCGGGTCAGTCGATGGTTGCCAAAGGCAAGCAATCCTTGTCCTCGTTCACACCATTTCAAATCGAGCACAACTCAGCTCGGCAAGCGAAACTATTAAAACAAGCCGTCAAGCTGGTAAGACCCGGCGGCAGATTGGTCTACTCGACCTGTACATTTTCTTTTGCCGAGAACGAAGCCGTTATTGCAAAGCTACTCGAGGGTTCAGACGAATGGTTGTCGGTCCGCGAGCCAAGATTGGTGCAATGGGAATCCAAAGATTGGCCCGGGTGCTACCGCTTATGGCCACATAGGGATGGCTGTGCAGGCGCTTTTGCAGCGGCTTTGCAACGTGGGGATTCTACAGACGCGATCGATTCCGATCTCGCAGGCTCAGCCTCGACCAAGTCGCGAGAATCTCGTTTTGAAGCAGTATCAAGTGACGCTCTTCCTGCGCAATGCTTGGACTGGGGTCTGTCACTTGAGGAACTTGAGTGTGAGGTATTTGAGCGACTACGTGCGTTCCGACGAGGTAGCAAGCAATATCAACTTACGGAACTGCTTGGTTTTCCAAGGCAAATTCCACAACACTGGTTGCAGTTTGCCTACTCAGGTTCCCGAATCGCAGAGAGCTTTGCTCCCCTTCGTTCGGCCAAGCCGCCGGTATGGGAACCCTGCTTTGCGTCGGCGAAGTTGGCAGGGGCAGAATCCAGTTCGATCGAACTTTCGGACGCTCAAGCGGCTAGCTACGTTGCCGGGGAATCCGTGCGAATCATGTCAGCACCGAAAGGCTGGTTACCTGTGTCATGGGGAGGGCGAAGGCTGAGCTGGGGAAAGCTCGTCGGAGGCGTTCTCAAAAATCATTTCCCGAAGAATTTGAGGCAGCAAGTCGTGTAGTTCAGAGCTGCTGAACATCTGTTGCATGCTGCCAAACGAAGTGAAACAGTCCTCAAAACCGTCTACTCGGGAAAGCCGTTTTCCGCGACAATAGTGCTCCAGGACTGAAAGATGAGTGAGTCCAAGAATCCATAGGGAAGTGGAGTTGTCGGATGGCTGGCTGTAGCGCAAAGTATTTTTTTCGTGAGATTTCTAGGAATGGAAATCTTATTCGTCGAGCTAGCTGCTGTGCTCTTCCAGCATTCTGTGCGATCGCACTTCAGCTGGTTTGGGTGGGTAGCAATACTTTTGCGCAAGACGCTAATCAGGCACAGGCATCAGTGCCAGCTCAAGCCGAGAGTCAGTCTGCAAAACAGGCGGGACAGACCGAGCTTCAGCGTCAGCAAGAGCGTCTGGCAAATGAGATATCGGCTCGAGCCGCTGCCCTGCCAAGTAGTGCTTTGACGCCCGAGCAAAAAGCAGAAGTAGCAAAGCTCGATGCCGCCGTGATGGCCGCGCTGCAATCCGCTGGTGAACTTGCTGAAAAGACACAGCAGCAGACAACGGATGCAGCATCTGCAAAATCTCGGATTGAGGCAGCTCGTGCCGAGAAAGCTCGGCTGTCTCAAGCGAAGCCAAGCTCTGATGTCACGTGGCTTCGCCTCGACTATCAAGCAGGCGTCGCCGAATCGCAAGCTCTAGGGGCTCAGATTTCGACGTTGGAGTTACGACGAACGGATCTGAGTTCTGTTATCTCAGGCCGAGAGAAGCGGCGGCAGCAACTGGCGCAGCTGATCTCGGACGCAAAAAGTGCTCGCGAGCAAGTCGCGGCTGCAAAGCCCACTTTTGAAAAATCCGCTACCACGCTCTTGCAGCAAAGTGTTCTGGCTGGGTGGGAAGCAAGGCAGTTGCAAGCTGCACAGCAAGTAAGTGCTCTAGAAAGCGAGTTACTGCTAATTGACGTTGAGTCGCCTTTGTTGCCGTTGCAGTTAGAGAATTTGCAGATGCAGGAAAAGATACTGAAGGAGGAGCAAAGCGAACTCAACGACGCGATGAAAGCAAAGCGTTCGGCACGCATTTTTGAATTTCACAATGAGTTCAGCGAGCTTGCGTCGGATGATACGGAGGTCCATGCAAGGCTGAAGTATTGGCTTGAAGTTATCGCAAAAGAAGAATCCGCCGCAGAGGAACTGACTTGGCTCTCGCTTGCGCAGCAGCACGACCGGTTGCAGCTGCGAATCGAAAGTATCGACAAGGAATTGAAGCGTTGGCGCGAAGTGCGCGACAATATGCAGCTGAGGTTGGATCCCTCTTCGAATAAGGAGTCAATTC
>PKCQ01000096.1 GCA_002862265.1 Planctomycetaceae bacterium
TTCGTTCTCACGTTGCCAAGGTGGAAACGCCAGAAGAATTCTTTAGTGTGGTGAAGGAACACTTTCCAGTGGAAGAGAGCACGGGAAAGAGATTTTAGGATCAACATCTAGATGTTCCTCTGAATTGCAAAGCGCCTCGCGAGTAAACAGATTGTTACTTGCTACTGCCTGCGAAAGGCGGCTTGTCATACTGCATGCCATCGCCGCAGACCCGCGGGTCGCCGGTGTCGTCAAGCAGCTTCATGAGACGGGACGAAAGCTTCGCCTTGACTTCTGCAAACTTGGGATCACTAGCAAGATTCATCATGTGATCTGGATCACCGTTCACAGCAAACAGCTCTTCCTCCGGGCGCAAGCCCATCGTGAGGTCAACTTGTTTCAGCACCGCCGGCTCATCCAAGTTCGTCAGCATCCAAGCCTTGGTGGGGCTCGCATCCAAGTCACCAAAGGCAACAAAAGTGTTCTCGCGCAACTTCTCAAAACTTGGCCAAGTCGCATTCTTTGCAGCTAGCCCGTAGCCAGGTGCGATTCCAAGCGGGTACCGTTCTGGCTTAAAGTTGCGAATGTACAGGTAGTCTTTCGTGCGAATCGCTCGCTGCGGATAGGGTAGTTCCCCAATTCGGGCCTTCGCAACGTGCCGCTCGCGTCCCAAGATGACGTGATCGCGCGACGGATCGGCGAGCCCAGATTTCTTAGCCTCGAGGACCGGTGACAAACTGCGGGCGGTCATGACCCCTGGAATGGCAACTCCGCCTGCATCCAAGAAAGTAGGAGCTAGATCGGGCAAGCAAACAAAGTCATCCACGACCAAGCCTTCACCTGTCTTGCCTGGCCAGTAAACGACAAGCGGCACTCGAGTTCCAAGGTCATACAAATTGCACTTGCCTCGCGGAATACCAGGTATGCCATGATCACCGCTGACTACAACAATGGTGTTCTTACTTAGCCCCCGCTCCTCAAGTTCATCGATCAACACTCCCAGCCCGGCATCAAAAGCCTGCGCTTCGCCGAGGTAGTCGCAGAAGTCCTCTCGAACAATCTCGTTGTCCGGAAGATATTTCGGAATCTTGCCCTTTAGCTTGTCAGGATTCAGCCCCCAGTGTGACCTGCCCGAGCCCTTGATCCATTTGCGGTGACAATTTGTAGGGCCGAACCAATAGCAAAACGGCTGGTCTTTCTTGCAAGTCTGAAGGAAACTGCTGAAATTGCCTCGAACCTCATCGAGCAATTTTTGCTTGGCGGTTTTCTTATCTTTCGAACGCTCTAAAAATTGCGAAAAGCCATTGAACTGACCACCTGCCGAAGTGAAGGCAGTTCTCTTTCCACCATGCGGCTCATCTCGAGGAGTTCCGGGCGACCAGACTTTGTAAGTATGACCGATGGCGTAACCCGACTTCTCAAGCAGCAACGGATAGCTAGGGATGCTCGTATCCCAAATAGCTCCTTGCAAAATCGCCCCGCGACCGGTGCGCCAAAAGTATTGCCCACTAAGCAATGAACTGCGACAAGGTGTGCAGCTGGGCGCGTTCACATAGGCCTGGGTAAACAAGACTCCTTTCGCCGCGAGCTTGTCAAAGTTAGGGGTGCTAACAATATCGCTCGGCCCACCTGGCTCGAGTTTTGCGTAAGCACTGGCATAACGCCCCCAATCATCTGCAAACGCAAAAACGATATTCGGACGCCCCTCCCACGCTGGGACTGCTTCTGCGGCCTGGCAGCGGACCGAGAGAGAGGCGAGCAAAGCGAGAAGGAATAGGCTCAATCTGCGCATCGACATCGTGGTCCTCCGAGTGTTCTTCAAACGCTCCTCTAACTAGGCGATCACTTCGTGGATCGGATCTACGTGCTCAACACCGACTAGCTTTTGATCTAATCCGCTGTAGAAGTAGCTCAGGCGATTTGGGTCCATGCCGAGTTGATTGAGAATCGTGGCATGCAAATGCTTAACATGGAACGGTTTCTCAACGGCTGCTGAGCCGAGCTCATCGGTAGTACCAACACTGATACCACCCTTGATGCCGCCACCAGCCATCCACATCGTGAAGCCGTAGGAATTGTGGTCGCGCCCTGAGCCTTTGGCGTATTCGGCTGTTGGCTGACGTCCAAATTCGCCGCCCCACACCACCAAAGTTGATTCGAGTAGTCCACGTCGCTTGAGGTCTTTAAGCAAGGCAGCGATCGGTTGGTCGGTAGCTCCGGCGTGCTTATTGTGGTTTTTTTCCAGGTCGCCGTGAGCGTCCCAGTTGTCGTCATTGTGAGCGCCACCGGAATACAGCTGAATGCATCGCACGCCGCGTTCGACCAATCGTCGTGCGATGATGCAGCGGCGAGCGAAGTCTTCCGTTTGGGGATTGTTGAGACCATAGAGCTTCTCGGTCTCTTCATCTTCGTCACTCAAGTCGGTCGCTTCCGGTGCGTGCTCTTGCATTTTATAAGCAAGTTCGTAGCTAGAAATCCTCGCCGCTAGATCCGCATCACCTGCGTTGGCAGCCAAGTGCCGGTTGTTCATCTCTCCCAGGGAATCAAGCATCGCCCGCTGCACCTCCCGGCTGGTGCCCTCTGGCGGAGCAAGATCCAAAATCGGCGAGCCCTTGCTGCGGAGAACGGTTCCTGCATAAGTCGCTGGCATGTAACCACTCGACCAATTCTTAGCACCACTGATTGGCCCGCCCTTCTGATCAAGCATGACCACGAAGCCAGGCAAGTTCTGATTGACGGTGCCTAGACCAAAATTAACCCAAGAGCCTAGAGCAGGTGAACCGCTAAGAATCTTTCCAGAATTCATCATCAGCATGGCTGATCCGTGAATCGGCGAATCCGCGGTCATCGAGTGCAAGAAAGCGATATCGTCGACGCAGCCCCCAAGATTCGGAAAAAGCGAACTCACGTGCTTTCCGCACTCGCCGTACTGCTTGAAATCCCAGCGAGGTTCGACAATCCGCCCTTGGTTGCGGTGACCACCACGGCCAAAAGTTTTTACGTCGACTGTTTGACCGTCTCGTCCCGTCATCTCAGGCTTGCGATCAAAGGTGTCAATGTGGCTTGGTCCGCCATACATGAACAGGAAGATGACGCTCTTGGCTTTTGGCGCGAAATGCGGTGGCTTCTCGGCAAGCGGATTGGCCGAGACTTTGGCCCCTTGAGCCGTCGAGCCGAAGAACCCGTCTTGCCCAAGCATGGATGACAACGCGACAGCACCAAAGCCTGCACCTGACTGCCATAGGAATTCACGCCGTAAACGACCGCAAAAGTTTTTTTTCTTCTTGTTCTTATCCATGTCTATCGCTTCAGTTGGTGGGTAGCGAAATTGGGTTTGTGCTGGTGTGCATCGGGTAGGGTCCATGGTGCACACAGATCTTCTATCTCAACCCGAAGCGGAAGCGAGGAAAAAGCGTCTCAGTTGCCTCGTTTACTCGTGGGGTTGTGATTTGCCTCGCGGCTCTCTTCTTAGTCCAAGTACAAAAACTGATTCAAATTTAACGCCACGAGGCACATTGCCTGGCGGGCCTTATTGTCATCAAGCTTGTGCTTTGATTTGAGTTTCTCTGTTAGCTGAACAAGCTCCATTACATCTGCCTGATCTGGTTCGCGACTGAGACATAGCGTCAGAATTCGCTGGGCCTGAGCCTCTAGGTCGTCACCGACCTCTTGCCGCACGCGAGCCAACAGCTTGTCGGCTTGCTGCTGCATCCAGTCGCTGTTTAGCATTGTGAGTGCTTGAGCGGGCTGAGTGGTCAGAAAGCGAGCTTCGCAACTGATATCAGTCTCGGGAAAATCAAAAGCGGTCAACATCGGCACGGGCAGCGAACGCTTAACGTGAATGTAAATACTGCGTCTCGACTGATCAGCTTCCGAAGATCGGCCCCAACCAGCACCCGGACGCGATTGGCTAGCCAAAACTTCTCGTGACAAAGTCGGATACATGCTGGCACCGAACTTCTGCTCGTTCAGCTGTCCTGTCACAGCTAAGACGCCGTCGCGAACCTGCTCAGCACTCAGCCGTCGCAAGTTCTGCCGCCAGAAAAGATTGTTGGCTGGATCCTGTGCACTGGCCTGCGG
Organism: Planctomycetaceae bacterium; assembly: GCA_002862265.1. Classification (GTDB taxonomy): domain Bacteria; phylum Planctomycetota; class Planctomycetia; order Pirellulales; family Pirellulaceae; genus Aureliella. The sequence continues at coordinate 4,060 of PKCQ01000096.1, forward strand.
GTTGTCATCCGTGCCCAATCGATACGTGCTCGACAACAAGATGTAACGATGCAGGCTCTTAAGGTGCCAGTCATTGTTCATCAAGTATGTGGCCAAATGATCGACTAGCTCGGGGTGAGTGGGTGCATCGCCCATCAATCCGAAGTTATTTGGTGATCGCACGATACCGCGGCCAAAGTAATGCAGCCAAACTCGATTGGCCATCACTCGGGCCGTCATCCAGTTCTGCTTACTCGTCAGCCATTCGGCAAACACTCTGCGACGTCCAGCCGACTTAGCTCCCTCTGGTGCAACTGGAATATCCGGAACTCCACCACCTAGCAGTTTGGGGAATGCGGGCTGAACGACTTCGCCTTCAGCTAGCGGGCTGCCACGCCCCAAAACTTTAGTTTCAGGAGGCCTCGCTTCGAGCCTTGCCAGTCCCAGCACGCGTTCACGCCGTGGTAGAGCGGCTAACTTTTTACGGATGCTCTCAAGCTCAGCTTTCTGTCTCGCATACTCTTTGTATTTCTCGGGCTTGGTGTATTGCTCCAACTTCTCAGCGAGTGTCTTTGCGCGTTCTGGCCCTTCAGTAGCTCGCTGATCCTCGGCCTCCATCTTCTTAATGGCTTGTTGTTCAAAGCGGCGTGTCTTCCCTTCGAGGTCACGTTTCGTTCGCTCATACTCCTCGTGCAGTTTGGCAAGCTCAGGATCCAAGTCGACTTGATTGTTGCCTTGTTGGTTACCTCGTGTTCCATAAGGAGTCACGTCACGCAACAGAGCTACTAAACTGTAGTAATCTTTCTGAGAGATCGGGTCGATCTTGTGATCGTGACACCGGGCGCAATTAAACGTTAGACCAAGAATGCCTTGTCCTGTCGTCAGAATCAAGTCGTCATAACCGTCAAACAGGGCTAGCTTTGGATCCGCCGGCTCGTCATCCCAGAGACCTAGCCGATAGTATCCAGTAGCTGTGAGCGACTCATCGGTGACTTCGTCCAACTCGTCACCAGCAATCTGTTCGCGAATGAACTGATCATAGGGCTTGTCGCTGTTCATCGCATGGATGACATAATCACGATACTTGTAAGCATTCGGCTTCGGGCCATCTCGCTCAAAGCTGTTGGTTTCCGCGTACCGCACAACGTCTAACCAATTTCGGGCCCAACGTTCGCCAAAGGCGGAATCGGCTAGGAGGGAATCCACTAGGCGCTCGTAAGATTCCTCGCTCCAATCTGAGGCTAATTCAGTGACACGTTCAGGCGATGGAGGTAAGCCAGTGATGTCAATGTAAACACGTCGTATGAGTTTCTCCGGACTCGCTTGGGCTACCGGAGAGAGCTTTGCCGACTCGAGTTTTGCAAGCACGAAATGATCCATCGGTGCACGAGCCCACTCGGAATTCTTAACTGCAGGTGGTTTGTGCGACTGAACCGGTTGGAATGCCCAGTGCTGCTCGTACTTTGCCCCGTCGGCAATCCACGCCTTGAAAGCCCGAACTTCCTCGTCTGTGAGCGGCTTGCCTTCTGGCGGCATGTGTTCAGATTCATCCTCGGAGGTAATGCGGCGAATCAACTCGCTTTTAGCGGGATCGCCTGGAACAACTGGAATCTCTCCGGAATCGGCTTCGGCCAAAAGTGTTTCACGCTGGTCAAACCTCAGGCTGCCCTCTTGCTGGTCGGGGCCGTGGCAGGCGTAGCAACGTCGCGAAAGAACAGTTTGAATGTCATTCGCAAAGTCGACTTCCTGAGCTGAGACATGAGAGACAGCTGTCGACAGAATGCCCAAACCGACAACTGAGGCCAGGGTTCTGTAGAATAATCGTCCCAGGTTTGGAACCTTGAGAAAAGCAGCAGGCATGATTTAATTTGTCTTGAGGAAGGAATAAGCTGCAAAGGTGGTGATTCAGCTTTGCAGGCCTGTTGTGAACCAGCCCGAGCGAAGCAAATCGGAAACGCTTTGTGACTGAGCAGATGAGGTAGGATGAATCGTGGAGCTTCAGAACACATCCGTCCTCTCCGTTCCACTCTATTCTAAACCAAGCGCGAGCAGCAAGCCAAGGGCGAGCAGCAAGTGATCCTTCTTCCCCGGAATCGCATTGCGGCAACCTCTTTCCGCGCCGTAGCTACCATGTTTCAGAGCCAATGATACGCTTAAAGTAAGCCAAAATCTAGGAAACGCAGCGTCCAAGCCCTATCATATTTTGTCAGCTGTTTTAGCGGCTTGCTGCCTGGAAACGCCCGAGTTCAGTCGCGGGGCTTACGAATGGAAAGCTCGTTGTAACCCACTTGCCAGCCCTTTGCCGACTTGCCAAACATACGCACGCAGTATTTGCCGTTCGCAAGATCCCCAGGAAGCCGGAGCTTTAAAGAAAACGGTCCCTCCGCAAACGATCTATCCACTTTAACCAAGACACGCTCGTTCGCCGCCTTGTAGCGTTGCTGGTACGCCGCCTTTCCGTTTTCAGTCTTGGGGTCTACCGGGATCGCGTCCAGCTCGCGACGAACTTTCTCGCGCCGGTAGGCAAACTCAATGAATCCTTCACAAGCCTCAGTCGCCACGCCTCGGATCTCAATCTTGGCCCCCGGCTGACTCTTCGCAGGAACATCTAGCTCGATGACCTCGGGATAACTCAGTTTTAAAAGCGGATCTCCCAGCAAGTGCATTTGCCAGACGTGTTCTAAACGCTCCGCACGGAGCTCGTAGTCCTCAGGGCTCATCGCTGAGGCGATTGCACTAATCATCTGAATCTGCCCAGTCTGCTTACCCGTGTCTTCGAGCTCAGGTGCGAGCAATCGCTCCTTGGCGAGCTGCACAACTTGTCCGAGTGTCGGTACACGATCAACGTAAAAATTGTCGAGGAGTCCGTCCGCTAACATCGCTAAGCCATAAGGCCCTGACACTCGAGTCGCAGCAATGGCTGCGATTGGGCCGTTTTCTATAAGCAGCAGTTCTTCAGCCAGGGAATCTTGCGTTGCATCGTAGGCTCCCGTGTAGCAAGCCAAGAATATGGCGATGGGCGCGTGCTTGCAATTTACTGCAGGAATGTTGGTCGGCAAGAAGATTGGTACATACTTCTCTTCAACTCGCACGTAATCCAGCGTTCGGACATGTCCGTGTCCGATATAGACCCAGAAAAGACCACCCTGGTTCATGCGCTCGGTAGTCACTTCGCTAAACCGATAAGGATCGGGGCAGTAGTGGCTTTCGGTGCTTGCTTGTGTCATGGAGAGCTCGGACCATCCTGGAACTCGATCGGCCAGGAACCTTCGCGTGGTCATCTCGATCACAGAATCTGCAACTGCTCCAAAGCCACCTACGCCCGCAACGATATGCACGTCTCGCCGCCAAGTGCCAAAACTCTCTTTGATTTCGTACTTGATGACCCGCTTCAAGTAGGCCTGCAGTTGCTCGGCGCTGTCGGCTGGTATCCGCGCCAAAGCCAAATCGGGCACATCATCATCATCGAAGTCGGCGTAAGGATTGTCCGTTCCAATCCGCTTGTCACCACCGAACTGGACCATCGCGGTGCTGTCGCGATAGAAGGTCCCAATGCTCGCTTGGATCCGAGGGTCGACATCGCCGACGAGCACTATGAAACGCAGCGTCTCGTGATGCTTGGCGTAGATTTCTTTTAGCCGAGAATCAAGCTCCATTGTCTTGGGAGTTGCATCGACTTCAATGAATTGGTGGCCCTGCGACTCGCGGAACTCCTTCCAAGGCTGGATTGCTTCCGTCCATTCAGCTGGGCGAACTAGGATTGTGTCCTGAGCGATGGCTGGCGTAGTCGCAAAGCCGAGCGCGAAAGATCCTAGAGCGAAAGATAACGCAATGGCGGTGATCGGCAGCTTTCGGAAAAGCTCTCGGACACGAGGTTTCACTTCGGGCACTCCTTCAAAATCTTGGTTTGAAGCGAGCATAGCCCGCTATGCTGAAGATCAGCAAGTTCAGTGTTCCCAAACTTTCATGACGAAAAGCCGACTCTTCGCCTTCTGAGGACTGTAATTACAACCCTACCGGCGCCCTGATGTTGTGTTTGCCACTGATTTGGTTACGATTAGATCCTGTTGAAACCGAGTCTTATTAAGACATTTTCTTTTTTACAGCTAAGCATGACTCACGCAGCCACCGAGCACATTATCGCGGTCGTCCAGGGCGACGAGTCGGATCAGCGCATGGTTTTCGCCAGTCGGTCTGACATAGATCGGCCAATCGTGCTGCGTCATGAGTCATTCAGCCAAGACGTGGGCTGGTTTACGCAGAGCGAGGTGGAGATGACTCGCCAGGAGATGGTTCTGCTTCGATCCGTGATGGGCGGGCAAAAACCGAAGCCTTGCTTGAGAACGACTCAGAAAATCCAGGCTCAAAAAGAAGTCCTGCCTGATGGAGAGCCGAGAATCCTGCAATTCAGCGGTGTCTCGGCTGCGTCGTAGAGCCAATTTTTTTCGTAATGGATGAGACTACGCGCCTGAGAGTGCTGCTCCCAGCAAATGTCGGGCATAGCTACGCACGAACGCTAACTCCCCGAGCTTACAGCGCCTCTCTCGAATCTGCTGTTCGGGAGGAGGGTGACTTGGCAAGACTGTCTCAGATTCAAACCGGCAAGGTTTAACCTGACTTCCGTGCGCCTGCTTCGCCGGCCGCTTCGGACCGACGCAATAGCTTGGTGTACTCGTCTACGCCCTCCTGTTCCGCTACCAGGATGTCCTCCAGGAAGACTACCAAAGCTCGGTCGCCTTCCGCCAGTTCTAAGGCCTTTGTATACATTTCCACGGCCTTGGACTCAAATGCCAAAGCGTTCTGCAAGACTTCGGTCAAATCACGAGACTGTTTGATTTCATTCCGCTGCGCGACTGGCACTCCGCCGAGCGCCACAATCTTGTCGCCGATCAACTTGGCGTGTCCGAAAGACTCCTTCGCATCGTCTTCGAACTTCTCAGCGTAGACTTCGCGCCACACGCCTTCGATGATGAAAGAAGCCTGTGAGTACTGGGCAACGCCTGTCCATTCGTGCTTGAGAATCTCGTTGAGCTGCTCGATGACTGGTTCGTAATTCATTTCTATGCCTTGAATCTTTATCAGAGTATCTTGATTGAAGTTGTGTTTTGTTTCGTCGGCTGAACTTTCGTGAAACTGTAGGAATGCCGACAAGAGAAAACAAGGCGTTTAATGCTTGTTGAATTGAGTTTCACGAAATAACCCCAAATAATGATTTTCAGCAGAATTGAGACTCAGTTTCAACAACTTGGGCGATTTTAGTTAGCGTTTCGTTCTTTAAGCATTGCAAATCACCGGAGCACACCGTGAACAGTCGATACTTCAAGATAAAATCTGGATTGGTACTCGCAATCTGCGTGGTTTTACTCAGCTCCATTACCACCACCCGAGCTGACGAGAAGTTGCGAAAACAAGTTGTCTCGAAAGGCATCGAATTCATGCAGAAGCGCGGCCAAAGTGCAGATGGTGCGGTGAGCCCACGAATTGGTATTGGACTTACTGCTCTTGCTGCTCACGCGATGATCCGCAATGAAGTTCCTTTGGAGCATCCATCTGTGGCCAAGGCCTTGAACATCGTCGCCGGAGCCGCTCGCGACAATGGAGGCATCTATCCTGACAATTCGCGACTCATGATGTACGAGACTTGCGTTGCCATGATGTGCCTGAAAGAAGCCAACAAGTCAGGCCAGTACGACAAGGTGCTTGCCAAGGCGGCAGCGTTTGTCAAAGGCGAGCAGTTTACCGATGCCAAAGGTGTTGAAGAGTCTGACTTGGAATACGGTGGTGCTGGCTACGGCGGTAAGTCACGTCCAGATCTCTCCAACACGGCCTACTTGATCGACGCGCTGAAGGCGATGGATTCCGACGAACATGACGAAGCAATTCAGGCAGCACTGACGTTTGTCTCGCGATGCCAGAACTTGGAGTCAGCTCATAACAACACCAAAGATGCGGCCAAGGTGAACGATGGTGGTTTCTACTACAACATCACCGAGAGCAGTTCCGCTGCAGGCCAGACGGATGAGGGCGGCCTACGAAGTTACGGGTCCATGACTTACGCTGGATTCAAGAGCATGTTGCATGCAGGTCTGAAAGAGGATGATCCGCGAGTCGCTGCTGCACTCACGTGGATTCGCGACCATTACACCGTCACCGAGAATCCCGGCTTGGGCGACGCGGGGCTTTACTATTACTATCACCTGTTCGCCAAGTCACTTAGCACTGCTGGAATCGACACGCTTAAGGACGAAAATGGCGTGGAGCACAATTGGCGGGAAGAGCTCGTCGAACACCTGGCTAAGCTCCAAGGCAAAGATGGCTCGTGGACCAACTCCAACGAACGCTGGATGGAAAGCGATCCCAACCTCGCCACCACCTTCAGCCTGCTCGCGTTGAGCTACTGCAAGCAGTAGTACTCTCTCTTAGTGGGCGAGGTTACGGGCCCCGTCGGCATATGCTACCGATCGCTAGGCGAAGTCTGGGCTTTTTCAGAGCAAAAGAAAACCATCAGAGGGATTCTGGCGAATCCCAATACCTGTTAATTTGCTCACATATCAGTCTGCGTTTCGGACGCATCGCTACCGACTTGCAAATCCTATCCATCTATTTGCTCTTTCTATCTAAAGCGTCAGCCTCCAGATCTACGAGTTGCTGAAACGCTTGCTGCGTCATTCTTGCGATGTGCATTCGGCATGATTCCCACCGAGACCTTTTCCTTCAAGGGAATATCTCAGAGAACCGCGCCACCGAAAATTGACGGGTTTTCTGATCTTTTTAGTATTCGTTTTTTCGCGATTTCTGGGCTACAAACGGGATTCGTTTCGGAACTTTTCTGATAGGGAAGTGTGAGTGACACCACACTTCTCTCTTCTCTTCTTTTCTCGTCAGCGCTGAGGTGTGCTATGTCCAAGTCACGTAATCGTCGTAACAGGCGTCTCCAATCTGCAAAGAGAACGAGACGGACTTCTCAGAAACGTCAACTCAGAACTGAGCAGTTGGAGAATCGCCAATTGCTTGCCGGAAACCTCTTTCATAACGATGTGATGCCCGAGGATGTCACCGAAGATGGTTTTGTCTCACCCGCAGATGCCTTTGTCTTGATAGACAATCTTAATCGTCGTAGCCGAGGTGAATCGGAGGACAACCGTGGCCCAGGTCGAAGTACGGACGTTAACAACGATGGCCACGAGACGGCTCTCGATGCGCTGCTCGTGATGAATCGATTAAACAGAGCGGCCAATGGAGGCGACCAAGCCAACGGAAATCCGGACGCCGACCGCGCTGGCCGCCCCGGTGATGACCGACCCATGAACGATCGTCCCGGCGATGGCGAAATGCGGCAACAAACCGATGCAGTCATCGAGTGGAATGACTTATTTGGTGAATTGCTCGTCGCCAACGAGAGCAATCAGAATCCAGGCTATGCTTCGCGTGCGATGGCCATCCTGAACTTGGCTATCTACGATGCCGTCACGCTGGCCTCGGGCAACTCGGAAGATACTTTCTATGAGTACGGTCCAGAGGTGAATCTCGATGCGAACGTGCGGCCAGAAATAGCGGCTTCCCAGGCTGCCTATTCGGTGCTGAGTTCTCTGTACTCAGACCAGCAGGAGATGATTGATTCCTTCCGGCAGGAAGTCTTCGATCGGTTCCAACGCTCACCTGTAACTGCGGATAGCATCGAACTGGGTAATGAAATCGGGAGCCAGATTTTGGCAGCTCGCGCGAATGATGGTTCGGACGAAATCGGCGACTACACCTACTACGATGACGCAGGATACTTTCAGCCCGATCCGCTGAACCCAGATGTTCCAGTTTGGGGACCGGCTTGGGGCGAGGTCGATCCATTCTCGATTTCAGCAGCCGCTGACTACGTGCCTGATAGTCCCCCGGATATCTCGAGTGCCGAGTATGCGGAATCGTACAACGAAGTCAAAGAGCTGGGCTCCGTTGACAGCGCTACTCGAACAGCCGACGAGCTGGAGGCAGGAATTTTCTGGGCCTATGACCGAACTGGGCTAGGAACCCCCATGGCCTTGTTCGGCGATGTACTGGAAACGATTGCCCAACAGGAGGGCAACAACTTCCACGAGAACGCAGCGCTATTCGCACAAGCCTCCGTGGCAATGGCGGACGCTGGCATCGTGGCTTGGCAGTCTAAGTTCGGTGAGCAATTCTGGCGGCCCGTCACGGCGATTCACCAAGGTGAAGCGGATGGCAATCCTCTGACGGAAGGCGATGCCGAGTGGACCGCGATTGGAGCTCCCGACGGAGGCGATGACATTGTCGGGTTCACTCCACAGTTCCCAACCTACGTTTCGGGACATGCTACCTTCGGTGGAGCACTCTTCGGTGCTATTCGCGAGTTCTACGGGACGGATGACATCGCCTTTGATTTGACCTCCCGAGAATTGGAGATCATCGCTGAAAATCCCGAGCTTGAGGCCGCCTACGGTCTGGACTTGGAGGATGTAACACGTTCCTTCAGCTCATTGACTGAGGCCATGGCTGAGAATGGACGCAGCCGCGTGTACTTAGGGATTCACTTCGATTTCGATGACTTGGTCGGTCAAGAGGTTGGCCAAGCTGTTGCATCGTCGGTCGCTCCGGAGTTTATCGTTTCCAGGCCAAACAACGGAGAAAACTCGAATGGCCCCGGGCCGGGTGGATCAGTCGGTCAAGGACCGGGCAATGATCGTCCTCGTGATCTGCGGGCTAATCAGTTGGCAGGCTTCGATCTATCCGCGTTCGCATCGAGACCAGGCGTGGATGATAGCGGCAGGCTCCGCTATGATCAGCTATCCGTTGATCAGATCATGCAGGAAGATGTCGACCGCAGGATGGATGGTCGGCCTTTGCCGAACGCCGCGCACTTAGATATGCTTGCTCGTGACCAAGCAAGCAGGCGCGAGTATAGCCCCAGTTACGAAGACCCAAGGGCAGATTCACCAGAAGGCGATGACGATCCCGGAGGCAACCAGTTGCCCGAAGATCTGACTGAGTACTGGGAGGCAATTACTCCGTTTTTTACAGAGGTGTAGAACTCGTTGTGTGCAATACTACTGGCCTGCTTAGTAGGGCAGAGAAGTTGGGTTGCAAACGACGATTATTCTGCCATATGTCGCCGCCGAGATCTCGCTGTGCAGGCTACTGCTCCAGCTGAATCACTTCTAGATCTAAGAATTTGCCGATCTCCATATTAGCTCCACCGAGCGAGATCAAACTTGAGTCAGTTAGCGGAACCAGCCGATGGAAGAAGCGGCTTTCTTCGGTTGTACCAAGGTCTTTCCAGGTCTTGCCGTCATCCGCGAGTTGCAAGAGCTTGCCTTCGTAAGTGCTGGCGATCAACTTTCCCCCAACGCTCCAACCTGCGGCGCCGAAGCCTGCCATGCGCCCTTCACCAGCGAGATCGGGACCTTTTGACCAAGAATTCGACTTGGGATCGTAGACTTGGACATCCTTGGTCGGACCACCCTTCTTATCCATACCTCCGAGTGCGTAGATCTTTCCAGCGTGCGCGACAACCGCCAGAGCTCGACGCTCAAACGGTGGTTTTGAGATCTCTTGCCAGCCAGCCTCAAGATCCTTCAAGTTGAGCTTCAGTGCCGTAGTATGCCACACGGTGTCTTTTTCACCAGCCATCGTCCAGCCGCCTACAGCGTAGATGGTTCCATCTATAATCGCCGCGTCATGGCTGGATCGTCCTTCTGGTAGAGCCGGCAGATCGCGCCACTTTTGTTGGGCTAACGAATAGGCAGTTACCGATGTTTGCGAGTGCAAATCGTGTTCATCGCCGCTCTTGTTGAGTGCAGAAAAACCACCAAGGATGATCAATTCTTTGCCGTGAGGCACCATCGCGAGCCCCTGAAGCCGTTTGCCTTCGGCGATCTTCTCCCATTTGGCTTTCGGATCAGTGAGATCGAGAGCTTGCAGCTGATTGGACTGCTCTTCTGTCGAGTAAGAGTGAGCCGCTCCAGTGTGACCACCGTAAGTGAAGATGTGATCACTAACGCGAGCCGCGCCAAAGCTCGTGATCTCGAATGGAAGCGGAGCGTAGCTTCGAGCCTCTTGGGCTTGTGCGATCGGCATCACGGTACCAAGCACGATACCGATAAAAGCTAGGTTGCAGACAAGGCGCGACATTGCATTTTTCCCACGAATAGTTGCGATTCGCAGCTGCTAATAGGAGGCTGCGTTGCGAGGTTTAGCGAGATGCTGAGGATAAAGCCCATCAGCAGATCGCGTCAATTATCTTTGCCGCCGCGATTCATTGCTACGGCTATTGGCTAAACTTTTCGTGATGTAATCGGATCGTGCCGAATTTTCGCGGCAAAGATGCTTTCAGCGACAATCTAAAGGCTCAATTCGTGTAGCCGAGAGTAGCAAAGACGGACTCGTTCATCGCTATCGAAACAGCTGTAGATATGAATGAGACGCCATAGGCAGCATGAGCAATCGAGCTCTTGGATCTGCTTGGCCGAGAGATCTCGCACAAGATAGAAAGCATCATCGGCTTCGTTCATGGTCACTAACAAACTAGCGGCAGTGACCCGATAACTCGCAAAGTCTGGCGATAGAGAGATAGCTCGCATTGCTGCGGACAAGGATTCTTCCGCTGGACGATTGAGTTTCGACAAAGTCGCACTCAGTTCGTGCCACAACAACGCACTGTCGACGCATGCCAGCGACTCTGTCAACATTTGATGCGAAGCTTGGTACTCCGATAGCTTAAGCAGATCGTAGTTGATTCGTCTGACAAAGTATGGATCTTGCTGTGCTCGCGCAAGCGAAACCAGTAACTCGACGCCTAGGCGATGCCTATCCTGGCTAATGTAATCCAGAGCCAGGCAACGGGATGCAAGTGGCTGCAAAGGAACCAACAGCGACGCTTGCTCGAGCGATGAAACCGCTGCAGAAACAAATCCCAAATGCGATTCGAGCAACCCTCGCAACTCCCAGGCGGGTCCTGAGTCAGGGCGCTCTTGGGTGATGCCAACGATGACTTGCAGAGCTACATCCCAGCGGTTGGTGCACATCAGTTCGGCAACGTTGCTCAATAGCTCTGTTCGTTCCGACTCAACGGTACTCTCTTTTTGCATTGCGGTTCTTCCTAAGGCGATCTGCAGAGTGTGTGTCCGAAAACAAACTTCCCTCGCACAATCAACATGGCCCGAGTTGCGGGCTCTTCAAAACCCGAAGTTGCAAACGAGGCGAACAAAACAGCTTGTCATCGCTGACGCTCCGGGTTGTGGTTGCTCATAAATCTAGACATCGGCTCAACTCGACCAGTTGAGTTCTTTGTCGCGTCTTGCCTAACGACTCAGCACCAGCTTCCCATTTCGAGTTTTCCTCAGCTCGTACAAGATGCCGTCTTGTTCAAGCAGAATCGCGGGTTGTTCTTTACAAAGGTCATCGAATTGGAAAACGAACATCCCTCGCTTATCAATGCGAATGGGATGAACCGCCTTTTCGAAATGTCCTGTTTCCTTTCTGGATCAGGCTCAGACATTTTGCGTCCTCAGTAAGACTTCTAGCTCAACTTCACCATCGATAGCTTGGATGTGATGAGGCTCATGCTTTGGAAGCTCAACGACCGCGCCCGTGCACAAGTGCATTTGCCTGTCTTCAAGGATCAGGAAACACTCGCCTGAGACTACTTGCAGCTCCGCTTCGCACCAAGCTCTGAGCTCGTTGCTGCACTCTTCGGCAGCGAGTCGCAGTTGTTTGGCGACCACTTCTTCCACTTTGGTACTCTTCTCTTCTAAAACTGAATCCAACATCCCATTCCTAACATCAACTAACAAACAATAACCAAGCGGCGAGCATTGCGATCGTCCCGATCGCTGCGACTATCAAACCCATGAACCTGCGGCGTTTCAGATATAGCAACAAGCCAAACCCAGATACCGACATCACCATCATCACGATGGCTGACACATCGATCAGGATCGCCCACCCTGGACCGCTATCGCGACCCTTGTGAAGATCATTTAGCACGGCAATGAAGCTCGACTCTGACTTGGTGAGCATGTACTCACCCGTATCTCTCGTGACAAACACATCCGCCGAGTAGCCCGGCCCCTTGTAGACGACCATGAGCTCCAATTCATCATCGGTAAACTCGGCGACATAGCCCTTTAAACGATGCTCAGCTCGAAGCCACTCGGCGATCCCCAGCTCGTCGAGCGGCTCGACGCTCAGCGCCTTCTTCAAATGTTCAGGCAGCTCACCGGACTCATCTCGTATGACCTGATCGCTGCCACCCAGCCAAGTGGGATGGTTCAGCGTTAACCCCGTGAACGCAAAAAACATCAACGAGGCAAAGCTGAGCATGGAGATGTAAATGTGGACCCAGCGAAACGCGGCTGCACTTTTTTGGTAAAGCCAACGTTTGGAGCCTCCTGTGCGCCGAGCGCGTTCGGAGCCCTGGTTCGATCGTGGCGAGGTTGCTACCGAAGAACTCATTGAATCTTTTGGGCGGTCGGCGGCACATAGGTAAAGGAAACATCTCCCATCTCCACGTTGCCTTCCAGTTCGGTCTTCTCGATCGCTTTGTCGCCGATGTCGATCTTCTTTCGAATGATCTGGTAGGTACCGTGTTCTCGAGCAACTTCTAGGCAAAGTGTGTAGGTCGCTGGTTCCAAGACTTTGCCAGCATTATCTTTACCATCGAAGACAGCCTGATAGGTCCCTGGTCCGCGCGTTGCACCGGAAATTGTTTCGATCAAATTCGTCTTTTCCACTGTCTTGCGGAGTCGATCATTGCGATACCAGCGAGTCAGATCACGGTGCCAGCGTGGGCCTGGCTGATCGGTTTGCATCTACAGAACAGACGTTTTTAATGGAAAACCGTCTTTGTCTTCCAGCCAGACCGCAACATAGGGACGCCGATATCTCCGACCCTTGGGACGGTTGATCTTAAAGTCGACGATCAAACCTTCCTTCGCCTCTTTCTCTTGAGCGACAAACTTGGGAGCATTCGACGATGGCCAGCCCATGCTGGACCTCGTCTCACCGCCCGCGAGCACCAAAAAGCACTCGGTTTTGTCCAGCTGCTCGGCTAATGCTAAACTATCTGCAACAGGCATGACGGAAAACGCGGTTGCTAGTGCATCACTAGCACTAGCGGTGGGAGCGACCACCGTCGCGCTGACGACGTGATCCACGGGCATTCCGCTGCGTGTATCGAGGATGTGAGAGAAACGGCGCCCTGCGACTGTAATGATCCTGCGGTAGTTGCCACTGGTGGATACAGCAACTCCCTCACTACGTATGCCCAGCAGGGGCGCCGCTCCTTCCATGGGTCGGAAGGGATTTTCGATAGAAACCGATGCTTTCGCATCGCCTAAAACTTTCAGATCACCGCCGATGTTCACACAACATCCGGTGACGGTTTTCATTTCGATCAAACGCTGTGCAACCTGATCGATCACATAGCCTTTTGCGAGTCCATCGGTCGATAGATTCAACTCGGTATTCCAGCGGAGACCGGCTTCGGTGAGTTCATAAGGCGTGGTGGCGAAACCCGACGTCACCGCGGCTCGCTCCATTGCTGTCGGGATTCGGTTTTCTTCCGCGGTAGAGATCCATAGCTTGGACAACGCACCGGCTCGGAAGTCAAAAGCCCCAGCTGTTTGCTGCCTTATCTGTTCGCCCTGTTCAAGAACGTTGCGTAGCTCCCGAGAAACCGATAGTACTTCGGTGGAACCCTGCTCGCCAAGCAGCTTGCTCCACTCCGAGTCTACGTCGTATCCGCTCAGAATCTTGGTAAGTCGATCGATCTCTGCCAACGCGACTTTCTCGGCTGCGATTGCATCTTCTTGGCTGTCGCAGTGAAGCGTGAGCTCACATGAGGTCCCAAGGACATTCTCGTGATGGAATTGGAACTCGTCCGCCGCACACGGAAGGGCGACCAGCAGAAGAGCGAAGCAAAGGACTTTTCGAATCATGAAACCGGGCCTATTCAAAGTTGTTCTACTTGGATGCTGATTGAAGACTCTTTACGACAGCGAGCAGGCGCTGCATCTCTTGCGAAGTAGCTTACGCGGCTTCAGCTGCTTTCTTGGACTGCTCCGCAGGCTTTTCAACCTCTTGCAACAGATCGCTGATACTCGTCGCAGATTCCTTGGAAGTCGCCTTTGCCGCTGGCTTCGCCTCAATAGACTCGGCAGCCTCGCTAGTATCTGCGGATTCAGTCTCTGTCTTTTCTGTCTCTGCTTCCTCGGGTTCTGGCTCCTTCAGAGCAGTCAGAATCTCTGTTGCCGACAACTTCTCGTCGTTGTTGTCATCTCCCTTCGCGACCAGATCAGCAAGACGTGATCCGAGCTCGTTGCGATCCAGCATGCCATCCTTGTTGCTGTCCTTCCGCATTAGCATCTTCGCGGTTTCTTCAGAGTCGTCACGACGTCCGAGTGATCGCCCAAAGCTCATGCCTTCTGATTTTTCAGGTGTAGCCTGAGGCTCTGGGTCTACTATCACAAAGTCAGCCACTCCCTCGGCATCTTCGTTGACGCCAAAGAAAAGCAGACGGTCATTGAAGTTGAGCATGCTCATTCCGGAACGGATGCCAGTCACACCTTCGATGGCGCTCCATTGCTTCGACTCGGAATCGTAAACTTCCAGCGTCTCCGCAGGCATGAAGTGCCCATCGGCTCTCGTGAATCCGCCATGCAAGTAAAGCTTGCCAGCGCAATTGGTTAAGCTCGGGAACACTCGTGGGACGCTCGGCCCAGGGATGGTGCTCCAAGTGCGCTCGGTAAGGTCAAACACATCGACGCTTTCCGCGATTTTCATTCCACTGGCTAGACCGCCGACTAAGTAATAGTGATTGTCGAGCAAGGCTCCGCCAAAAGATCTTCTTGGCGTTGGTATTTCGATTTTGTGAAGCGGAGCGATAGCAGACTCGTCGCCCCACCAATGTAAAATAGAGATAGCGAGTCCCTGGTCGCGACCGCTGGAACCCGCGAACATCCAAATTGCTTCTTCATGAACTGTTGCGTTAAACATAGCCCGTGGATTGGGCAACTCTTGCTCCGACTGGGTCCACTCTTCCGATTCCAGGTCAAACGAGTAGACGCTATTTAAATAGTCGAGCTTGTTTTTCTTTGGGCCACCACCGTACCCGAGTCCACCGGCAACAAGGACTGAGCTGTGCTCGCTGGTCTGCGAGTGAATGACCGCAGCACTGCCTTGCAAAGCTCGCGGCATGTTGGGCAGTGCTTTGGCGGTCTTATTTCCAAGGTCGAACACGAATGCTTCGTCGACAAATGCGTTCTCAGAGAAATCGTGTGCTTGCCAGCTTGCATTGCCTCCCATTGCATACAGCTTGCCACCTCGAAGTGCGAGTGCCTGGCTATGTTTTGCCTTGCCACCGAACTCAACGGACCAGTTTGCCTGATTGACACCAGCAGCTGTCTCAGGATTCACCGATAGTGATTCAACAACACCAGTTCGTCCGATAGATCCTGTGCCGCCAAGAGCA
This sequence comes from Planctomycetaceae bacterium, assembly GCA_002862265.1. Taxonomy (GTDB): domain Bacteria; phylum Planctomycetota; class Planctomycetia; order Pirellulales; family Pirellulaceae; genus Aureliella. Next base: position 19,517 of record PKCQ01000096.1, read on the forward strand.
ATTAGGCGATCTTTGCCCACTGGCAGCAATCGCAAGAACATACGAGGGAATAAGAGGCGTTGAACGACCTCCCAATCCTGTTCGCCCAGCCGATAAACGACTCCGGAATTCCCAGTAATGTAAAGCTGCCCACCAACCGCAAAAGAAGATGTGGCAAAACCTTGCATCGGACTGTCAGCCGGAAGCTCAGGGCCCTCGTGCCAAGATTCTGTGGAAGGATCGTAAACTGAAACCTTCTTCGAAATCCCACGTTCCTGCATGCCACCGATCACAAACAACTTGCCTTCAAGGGCCGCAACTGAAAGAGCACGTGTTTTGTATCCAGGACCCGGCAAGCTCTTCCAACCAGCCTCGGGATTATCAAGGTCGAAGCACAGGATATCCTCATGCCAAGGTGCACTTCGCGATGAGGAGCCCTGCAGATTCCAGCCCCCAGCCACATAGACACAGCGATCCAGAACAGCTGCGTCCAGTGAAGAGCGAGGGGCTGGAAGGTCGGCCAGCGCCATCCATTCATTTTTCTAAACGTCATAACGAGCGAAGTGAGTCGTCGAGTTGAAGTTCGTCTCAGAATCGCCTTCACCATTGAGAAAGCTCAAGCCGGCAATACGGTAGAGATACTCACCGTCGCTGACGAGCGCTACGCTTTGAGCAGGCTCGTGCATCGCCAGTTCTTCCCATTCTGCAGCTGGATCGTCGAATCGAATCCGACGGAAGTGGTCGACGAGCAAGTCTTTTCCGAAACCGTGAGCTTCGCCGCTGTGGCCGCTAAACACGTACAAGTATTCACCTTGTACGGCTGCACCAAAGCTGGTTAACGACTCCGGAAGCGGTCGATGAAGCCGAGCGTTGGTGGAATTGGTTGCTTCTCCTTTGGCCGCGCCTTCCTTATCGCTCGCAAGCGACACGGGCGTGAGGGCGGAGGCCAACATCCAGCCGAACAAATACAAAGGTGCTAAGGGAGTGAATCTAGTTTTCATATCTGTGCCTATTAGATGTTCGGTCAGTCCCGAAAGAAGAAGCAACCACTATTGAACTGAAGACTATTTGTCTTCTGGATCGTTGAAGGTCAAGGTGAAGTAGTACATGGTGGACTCGAAATTCTCTCCGTTGAGTTCGCCCGCGTCTCCCTTGACTGTGTGGCCAAACATGATGCCGTTTAAGCCGTCTTCGACTTCTTTGTCTGTGAAGGAAATCTTGCCACTGGCGTCCGTCTTACCTGTGCCCTCTTCGTGGCCTGCGCTGCAGTACAGATGCACTTCGATGCCTTCCATGGGCTTGCCGAGTTCGTAGACATAAACGTCCACACCTTCGTCAGTGTCAACAACTTGGGCGCTCAGCTTCGCTTTGGCCTGTGGCTTGCCCTTCTTCTTACGCAGGCCAGTGAGGTGGCGGGCAAAGTAATTGAGGCGGTTGCCGTTGTAGATGCCGTAGGTAACATTCATGGACAAAGAACGGACATCACCAACTTTCTCTTTTGAAACGAGGCCGATGAATTCATCCGACTCAAGTGTCGTCGTCTTTACCTTGGTGCTTTTCGCTTTCGCCCATGCGTTGATTTTTGCTTTTGCAATTGTCGGTGGCAGTTTGTAGCTCCGCTCGGCAATGCTCTCACCGAAGAACAAAGCAGCCTTACCGTCTTCATTTACAATCAGCCAAGGAAAATGGGCCTCGGCACGCGGGATGAGAAGGCCCAGGACTAGTGCTAGGAAAACGAATTTATTGAGGTGGTGTGACACGGATTGGATCTCCCGGAAGGTTGTTTGGGATTGGTGGAGAGTTTGGCGGCGCCACGACGCATTCTCATGACGCGTGAAACGCCGCCAAACTGGAATGACTTTTAAGGTTTCTCAGAAAGAATCGAATATAACTTATCGCCGCGCCGGAGAATCAAGTGTGGTGCCTTGGCAGCTGCAGCGTAGAGAACCGAACCTCCGAAGGAACGCTCGCCTTCAGCAGCAGGCTTGGGAGTCCAAAGCGGATTGGATGCGATCTCTTCACCGCTGGACAGATCGATGACGCTTGTCATGCCCGAGCGGCCAAACAGATAAAGCTTGCCAGCAGCGACTAGCGGTGTGGCCCAGATGCTGCCAGCCTTGGTGCGCTTCATTGAACGCCGTTTTCCACTGTTTGCATCCAGCTCGTAGAGAATGCCTTCGCGATTGACGATGAAGGCAGAATCCTTAAAGACAATCGAGCTGCCGAAACTAGCTGTCGCTCGTTTTGCTTGCCAAATGAAGTCAGCGGACCATTTGCCGTTTGTTTGCGTTAGCTGAATTTCGCCGTTGGACGCAGCCCCTGAACCTGGCTCACCACCACGTCCATCGGAAGCTCCAACCAGAAACTTACCTTCGCCCAACGGTATCGGAGTGCAGGAAGTGTTGTTGGAAACTTTGTCAAACTCCCAAAGTCGATTGCCCGTTACCGGATCAAACCCGACGATCTTGCCACTAGCGCTGCAGACCAAATGTTGGTTGTCATTGTCGACAGGAATAAGCCGTAGAGAACTCCAGCTGGTGGCTCCGACACCGGCGACTTTCCACTTGGTTTCACCACTTTTCTTATCGAGGCACATCAGGAAAGGGTCTTCACTGCGTTCGACCCATACGAACACTGTCTCGTCGCTGAGTTCCGGTGAAGAAGCTAAGCCATGTCTGGCTGAGACAGCACCGAACTCTGCGATCAAGTCGCGCTTCCACAGTTGCTCGCCATCCAAAGAAACTGCTGCCAGCAAACCACCTTCAAAGAACGCGTAGACCGCTTGAGCATCTGCCACGGGTGTGGGAGCCGCCCGGCTGACGTAACTGGTGTTTTCCTGTGGTGTTGGGTTCGCAAACTGCTTCGCCCATATCGGTTTCCCTGACTCGAGATCGTAGGCCAGCAAATGATACTTCTCTTTATTGCCACCTTCCGTGGTGGTGACAATTACCGTGGAGCCAATGACGATTGGCGATGATTGTCCGTAGCCAGGTAAATCCACTTGCCAAGCAATGTTTTCATTCTCCGACCATTGAATGGGCAAATCAGAATCCAGGAAGCACTTGCCTCCATTCTGAAATTTCACCCAGTCGCTGGACTGGGCAACGGATGCTTCCGACAGAGTCAATCCGATGATCGCAAATAAACACAACTGTTTTACTTGAGCTATTTTCCAACTTGCTGCTGGCATTTCTGTTCTCCCTTGCATGCAATTACGCTCGATCGTGGCAACATCTTGTTCGTGCGGATGGACCACTCGGCGCAAAAGCTCGTCTGCAAATGCACTCGGAGTACTTGCAAAAGCAGATGGCTCAAAACCACCGCCAGCACCTAGCTCGGGCCGAGGCCCGACAATCCGGACACGAATTGCCATGATAACAAGGTAGACGGCAAAGCTGCCTGCGAAGATGGTCAGATGTAGGCTGATAGTCCAAAGCACAGATATCATCACGTCACTCCTACTTGAGCCTTATCTTGATTCACTCTTTGCATGGGTGAGGAAGTGCGCTCTCTGCCGACAGACGGCCGCGCGCCCTTCGTCTCCACGAAACTCAAACAGCCGCTCAATACGCTCGAGGCAACACTCACAAGTGATGTCACAGATCTGACACTCGGTCAGACTACTTACGACCCAGTAAGCCTTGTCGAATCGATGCATTCGAATAAGCAGTGAGGCGAGACCGACGCGAAAGTGAACATTGCGAGGTTCCAGCTCCACCGCTCGCCACGCTAGCGATTCGACCAAAGCTGGCTGTGCACCGCAGCGCGACGCATAAAAGCACATGTCATAGGTTGCTTGCCCGCTATCCGGATCAAGCTTACTTGCCTTGCGGCAGAGCTCCATCGCCAAATGCGGCTCGTCGATGCCTTCCAAGCCTGAAGCAACAAGTAGCATCAAGTCGGTAGAAGCCGTGACCTGCTCGCTTTCCGCCTGAACCAAGTACAGATCCCGAGCAAGCCCACGCTTGCCAATCGAGCCATAGCACTCAGCCAAGC
>PKCQ01000191.1 GCA_002862265.1 Planctomycetaceae bacterium
TAGGCTCCTGCTGCATCGCCGCCTTCAAGTCACTGTCTTTGACGTGGGCCACGCTGTCGAGTCCGTCCAGTCCAAGCCACTGTTGGACGAAGTGCATAGAAAATCGGTCTGCCCGACGATCAACAAGCATGCGATCGACCTGAGCAGATAACGTTTTGGGATCATGCAGTTTTTCCTGCTCGGCCAGTTGCAGCAATTCTTCGTCAGGAAGGCTGGACCATAAAAACAACGCAAGACGACTAGCAAGCTCGAAATCGCGGATTGCACCGTGGGACTCTGAGTCTCGATTGGGTGTGCGTTGCGTCAGGTACAGAAACTCGGGAGTCGCGAGCGCCGTTGCTAGAACTTCCACCATTGCATCTTCAAAACTTGTTAACTCGCGACGGTACTCCTCGAAAAGTCCAACGAACCTGTCCAGCTCTTGTTCTTCTGCAGGACGTCGCCAGATACGACGCAGAAAACGCGCCAGCACCGCACGACCATACTTTGTTTCGTCTTTACGAAACTCACTGTCAAAGAAGATTTCGGTATGTGTTTTCGGCGGCCACTGCTCGTAGTAGGGCGCGGTGATTTCGATCTGGTCGATCAAAACATGAAATGGTTGTTCGCGGCCACTGGAGTTCGCGATATTGCGAATGTGCAGGAACTCATCACGCCGCGGAAACTTGGTCGCGAGTTTTCGAAAAGGGTTGCGTTGGATGTCGCTCAGCGGGATGTGAAAGTCGATATATTCAGGATGCTCTGCTGAGGCCGTCACCGGCTTATCACGTTCGCTGATGACGTTCATAAAGTTCGCGTTGTTGCTGGTATGAGCACTGAAGATCAATCGCAGGCTTGCGTACTCGTCAGCGTTCATCGTGGACCGCCCGGCGCGAATACGGACTCGCATAATGCCGTCGTCCGGAAGAAAGCGATCCAAGTTCATCTTCAACTCATTGGATCGCGGAAGAGCCAGTGCTACAGCTGAAACACCTGGAAACTGTCCGACGCTTGCGTTGGGATCGGGCTGCCAGCTTCCACTTGCGAAGTGAACAGCCTCGCCACTTTCTCGATTCAATAGATGTGGGCGTCTACTATCTTTGGCGTAGCTGTCATCATCCCGATGGAACACTTTGGCTTTGCTAGCTGCTTTCGCCCGTGCTATTTCATCCTTCATGGAAATGACGTAGGTCACAGGCTCAGGACGTTCCCCGTGGACAGTCGCTCGTCTCAAGGCCTGGAGACCAATTTCTCGATAAGTCTCAAACTGCCTTGCAGACATCTGCAGTAGCTCGGAACTATTTTTGAAACCGTCCTCCGATGCAGTTTCGGGAGGGAGCTTGCTCGCAAGCTGGTAGGGCAGGCCAAGCAGGTCCTGCAGCGCATAGTTGTACTCATACTTCGTCAGCCGACGGAATGACGAGTGGGGCTGATCGTTGCGTCGATTTTTCGACGCTTTCATTAGTTCTTCGCTCAACCAGTCAACGATCTTACCGCGATCGGAATCGTCCAGTGCGTAGTCCGATTCTCCTTCTGGTGGCATTTCAGAATTGCTAACTACATTGTAGATCTCACGCCACTTATCGACGCTAGAGCCCGACAACAAATTCGGATCCAACTGATCGACACGAACTCCCCCCTCGGCGCCAGCGGGCCCATGACAATCGAGACAGCTTTTTGCGAAAATGGACCGTACTGATTTCTCGAAGAACGCAACGTTGGCCGTTGGCGTTACGTCAGCTTTGGAGGTAGATGTCTTCGCCCCTGTTAGGAACCTTGATCTCGCTCTTCCCTGCTCACGGGCTTCTTCTAGAGAAACAGGCGTATCCTCAGCAAATACGGTCGGAGCAGTGCGGACCGTCTGAACAAGGATGGCAGTCAAGCAGGCGAGCACGAAGACGAATTCCGAAGTTTTCACAGTTTTCAACACAATGTATTTGAGCAATGCAAGAAAACCCAATCCGAACGAGATCGAGGATTCCCCCGCGTGAAAGCAGGCACGCGCAGGGGGGGAGGGAGTGCTAAGGAGGGGAGCGTCTGAAAGTCGGGGCACGGACCCATCAGTATAACAGCTCTCGTCAACCTCTATGTCATTTGATTGATGTTTCATCGCAAAATGGCATTCGCTGAATCCTGTCTTTCCGGTCCCGCTTTCATTTTTTTACCGAATGCCACCTCGGTGAATACAAGAATTCTAAAACGAAGACTTCTAAAACACAGTTTGTCAATGTAGTTCTCGCGAGTCCTTGACGCGAGCCATGGTCGCTGAAATGACGTTTCAGTCGATCGGCCAAAGGCAGCCCTGCGATCAGAACTCGAAGTCGATGCTGTTTAGGCCGAGAGCCAAACCAAGTACTCCCGTACCGACGAAGCATACAATGAAGGGTGAGCTTGGAACCACCCTATCAGGACACTGGCGGCAGTGACCGCCCGGATCGCTAATTAGGCAGCGGCACGTTCTTCGTCGGACTTGGCGAAGCTCTCGCCTCCGCATCGGCCAAATTCGTGGTTGCGTCAGATTCGATGCAACTCAACGCCGAATGCAGGCCGATGAAGCCAAAATAACAATCGATCCTCCAGCCACCAGCGAAACACCAGCCCTAAAACGCGTCCACGCGAGCAAGTTCTTGCACCACTCCATCCAGTCTCGAAGAATCGGCTTCAGCGATTGCTAAACATCGTCAGATTGGTCAATCGCAATGGGCAATTGCTTCCCAGCGTCGCCCGATGCCTTCAGCCAGCAGGGCAATGAACCGCGAAATTGACTGAAGTTCGGCTGGCTACTCTGCACCGAAGCACCCGTGTAGGCGGTATTGCTACTGAGCACATCGTTGTATCGCAAACCGTTGTATTTCACTAGCACGCGTTCAATTAACGCGTTCAATTAACGCGTTCAATTAGGCGATCCACTCGCGAGCGCAAAGCGTGTGTTCATGTCGGGTATCGCCGCCTTCGTTTACTAGCTGGTTTTCGACCTCGAAGCTCTGAACTGTTAGTGAAATGCCCAATCTGTCGCCATGAAGCAATACGCATTCCTCTTGCTTCAACTTTGATCAGTCCTTTTTGTTACAAATCTTCTCGTAAGGCCGTCAGCTCACACACGCACCGATGATTCGAAAGCGAACCAGCTTAAATTCCTTGTCATCCGAACACGTTTGATTATCGTTCCACCCGGGCCTTCCAGAGCAGCTTGTTGGGACACTGTAAAGTTGTCATGACTGTCACTGATTTGAACGCTGCAGCCGAACAGGTTGCAATCTTTTGACAGAAAAGTTTACATTTCAGAGTTCAAACGCGAGTATTTTTCAGCACAGAATTTTCTTGCCCTTAGGACTGCTTCTTATTTGCCAACCTCTCCATGCGGACTGGGTTACGTTCGGCACCGGCGACAACGCATTCCAGATGCAATTCGTAGAGATTGGGGACGCGGGTAACCTGCATGCCAGAATCATGGATAGGGGTTACGAAGCAAACGGCACCAATTCAGGTACGGGCTTGTATGCCGGCGACGGAAGCGTACAAGTCAATCCAGCTGGCGCGGTCGGTTACACGTAAGACATGCAGAAATATGAAGTCCGTCGTGACTTCATCACGAAGTACAACAATGAATTCGGCACGGACAATGGACTCGAGTTCGACATGTTCGACATGTCGAACTTCGGCGGTAACGGTGCAGATAAACCCGCAACTGGAATCAGCTGGAACGAGGCGGCCCGCTTTGTCAACTGGCTGAATACTAGCACGGGCGGTTATGCAGCATACAATTTCACGACGGGTGGTGTGAACGACAACATTAGTTTTTGGACGCCTTCAGACATGGAGGATTACGACCCCGATAACCCATTTCGCAGTAAGCGAGCAAACTACGCCCTGCCATCTCGCGATGAGTGGCATAAGGCAGTATTTTTCGATTCAGGTAGCCTGGGCACCACTCACGAATACAGCTATGGCACATTCGGTCAGTACCATTATTTTTCAGTGCAACCTGGTGACACTCCGCCGATTCAAACGTCCGGAAGTACGGACTACGGTACCGCTGTTTACGGGGGGACAACCATAGGTTCCCCCCCTCCCCTGTCAGGCCCAGCAGATGTCGACAACGCTGGTGGACTGCAGGACTACGGCACGATGGGCATGGCCGGAAATGCCGCTGAGTGGAACGAAGGGCCTTCTGCGCAGTACTTCAATGGCACTTATGACCTCCCCATCAACTCACCCACCCAAACACGAGATCTCAGAGGCGGCTGGTGGAACCAAACTGGGATCGGAAACCAAAATTTCACGGTCAATGCGAGGGGAAACTTTGACCAGGTTCCGACCTTTGATATGGGCCCTTGCACAGGGTTCGGCGTCGTGGGTGGCCTAAATTCTTCGTCTGGAGGTGGAACCTTGCCTGAGCCGAGCAGCTTCACGATAATGCTTACCGGGGCGTGCCTGCTTGGTTTTCGCCGATCGCGCCGATAGGACTGTTCGCTCACCTATTCCAAATGCACCCTCATCTCAGAGGTAATACACAGTTCTTACTTTGGTGTGCACAGCAGCTGTCATTGTCAAAATATCAAGTCATGCCTCGGCTCATTGATAATCAGGTGCTCACGGTGCAACTTCATGCCTGAGATGAGCTTATTCGCAGCAGCCCGTGATTAGACCACTTCCAGGCTGAAACGTGATTGCTATCGTTCGATCTAGGTTCGGTGTATGAAAGAGCACGGGGCTGAGATTGGCAAACGCCGATCTTTGCCGCGTCAACGAGATACGGAACGCGATAGATTCTGATGACGTTTATCATCGAGAGCTCTTCCCCAAAGAGAAACCACGAAAGCAGTCAGACTTCAGGCTTACCGAAACCATCCCTAGTAAACTTTCATTTTGAGCGATCGCATTAATACTTGCGAGGTTTTTATACCCCTCTCGTTCATGGCTTGCCCGATGAAAGTTTGGGCGAACGCTTTGTTGGTTTGAGCATTTTGCTCAATGACCAAATGACTTTGCCGAGCTCTTTCAATGGTCCACCTCCTGCTTCCCGTCTGATTCAAACGCAAAAGCATACGATTGTTTGAAGACAATCTCTGCAACTGCACTTCTGTGACCGAACCGGTTGTTCCATGCATTGCTGGTAAGCCTGACTAGCTGACTGACTTGGTTTGCTCTGAAGAGCAGCAGTTTCGAAACGATTTAAAGAAACTTTATCCCTAAAACTCCTGGCAACTGCGGTAACTATGTATCGCGAATCCCTGGAATTGCTTTCTGAAATCAAATCGAAAATAAATTGAGTTCCTTGTCATCTCAGCGCCGGAACGCGTTTTCTTTGACGCTGCCCCAGATAGCTCTTTGTTTTTTCAAATAGATAACTGGAGAAGTAAGATGAAAACGGGTTTGGTCTGCACGCTGGCTCTTTGCGTATTCGGCCTTGGAGGCACTGTAACTCAGGCGGCTGATATTTACGTGGACTGCAACGTAAGTAGCAGCACGAATGACGGTACCACTTGGTCGACAGCCTACAGCAATCTGGCGGACGCTGTTGCTGATGCCAACAGCAATGGAGCGAATGACAACATTCGGATTCGCACTGGCTTTTACCGCACACACATTACATTGCCGATCACGGAACCCTGCGTTCTTATTGGAGAGGCTGGGACAACGATCGGGGCGCCGATGAGGGCTCATGTCCTCCTTGAGGTGGAGTCTACCCAAGTTCATTTCAGGGACATTGTGTTTGATAGTGGCACCAGTTTCGTAAATGCCCACGAGTCCGAACTCCGTTTACATCGTTGCCAGTTCAGAAATAGTTCCATGCAGGCGGTGAGTACCAGAGACTGTTCTCTCGTGGAGGTACATGACTGCCTGTTCGAGGGCAATCATGGTGGATTGTTCACAATTTTTTCTGATCGTATTGAAGTTTTGGACAGCCAGTTTTTGGGTAACTACACAGCCAGTCATGCCGGTGCACTTTACGTCGACGACTGTCAATCTTTGATGATTGCGCGCTGCCTGTTTCAGTCAAATATTGCCGCACAACAAGGTGGAGCGATATTTATTAACCGGGTTGATCCAGGCTGGAAAAAATCGGCGAACCTTATCAATTGTGTCCTTCGAAATAATGAGGCAACTTCCGGCGGCGGAATCTATTGCCTTAATTGTCATCTTCGCGTCTCCAACTGCACCATCATTAACAATCTTGCACACCACGAAACTGGAGGTATCAAAAGTCTTCGATATGGCGAGGTAGCTTTTGAAAATTCGATTCTCTGGGGAAACCGGGACACTATCTCAGGTTCGCTTATGCTTCAACAGTTCAATAACCTTCCCTCGCGGCTCGTCCATTGTTGCATCGAGGATCCGTCGGGGTTTACGGCAGTCTGGGGACGAGGTGTAATTAACAGAAACCCGAGAATGACGTTGGGTGGCCAGCTGCAAACCGGATCCCCCTGCATCGACACTGGTGATTTTCTCTACTACCCATCCGCGGTGTTAGACAATCCAGGCGAGGACATTTTCGGCAATGACCGGCTGGTCGGACGAGAAATTGACATGGGGGCTTTCGAAAACAGCCTAGTTGAATACCCAATTATGAAGACTTCTTGGTAGTCTCGATAAAAATGGTCAACGAAGCTGAAGTGCACCACCCTACAGACGCTACAACCTGTTAACTCTCTTAATAGATGAAACAGCCAAAGCCGCAAAAGACAGCTCTTGCTTCGCGAAAGTAGTCTTATGCGGCTCTTGCGTTTCGTTTTCGGGAGCCCGCCGAAGTGCTCCCAAAAACAGACATGCGTGCTATCCGAAAGGCCTTAAAAGGAGTCCTTCGATGACCATAAGGCGAAAACGAAGAAAGACCGAGCAGATCGCAAATCAACTCAGAAAAGGCATGCGGTCGCTTGCTACTGCCGTCGAGTCACCTAGAAAGGGGTAAAGCTCAAACTCCACCCTCGCTCTTGTTGCAAGTCAGAAATCAAGAAAAAACTTCATTGCGTCGCAGCCTTAAAACTTTGCCACTGAATCCTACAATCCGTGCCTTGGCACTCACTCTTTGAAAATGCTCGTTGGGTATATTACAGATAACTACCAGAGCAACGGACTGGCCAAAAGAACCGTCGGGCAACAGCTCTGAGACCGCATTTTGCAGAACGGCAAACTTGGGGGATCAAACACCGCACCTTGTGAGAAGATAGCAGGTGGATTCGCTTAGATCATGAAGCGAATTGAGTTTACGCATTGGAAAAAGTCAATGGCGGTATCAAACGAACATGAGCACGAACATGAGCTGAAACGGCTTGCGTCTGAACTAGCAATACAGGCGTGGGCCGAGGGTGGAGCGACTGATCCCTCGATACAAGCTGAGCTGATTGACAAGTACCCACACATTACCGAACAGCTCAGGCTTGAATTCAAGCGTCTCGCATTCATCGAACGAGCATTCGATGATGAACCAGCCCAGAGCACAGTAAATTTGCTTACAACTCGATCTGCGGCTAACGTAAAGGGCATCAATCTTCCATTTGATTGGACATGGAGATGCCACCGTTGTGAAATCACGCTTCGTGACTTCGGTGCCGCAGATCCCTCCAGCAGCGGTGAACGCGTCTGCCCGAAATGTGGCGAGGAACTACTTCGCGTACAACAGGCGGATGCTTCTGCAAGCGGTGATCTGATTGATCATTATCGCTTAGAACGCGTACTAGGAGCGGGCGGATCCGGTACCGTTTGGCTCGCCTTTGACGAAGAGCTACTTCGGCCGGTTGCGTTGAAAATACCTAAACGCGGTCGCTTGGATGCGGGCTCTCGTAAGACATTTTTGCGCGAAGCCCAAATCGCGGCATCCGTCCGACATCCAATGGTTGTTACGGTCTACGACGTAGGGATCTACCGAGATGAAGTCTACATTTGCAGCGAGTACATCGAGGGTTCAACACTCGCACAAAACCAAACCGAGAAAGCAAATCAACCGGAAGCCGCCTGCCGATTAGTGCTGCAATTATGTGAACCGCTACAGGTATTACACGAGGCGGGGATCATCCACCGCGATCTTAAGCCGAGCAACATACTAATCGATCAGAGTGGTGTAGGAAGATTAACAGACTTTGGCCTCGCAAAGTCCTTAATAGGGCAAACAACAAACACTCTCACCGGATAAGTACTTGGAACACCTGCGTATATGGCGCCCGAAATCGTTGCTGGTAATTCCAAGCATGCAGATCCGCGAACAGACATCTACTCCATTGGTGTTGTGTTTTACGAATTACTCTCTACCAGCGTGCCATTTCAAGGCTCATGGAGCGAGCTAGAGTCGGCTATCCTTCATGATCAACCGCCAAAGCTCGAGTCGTTTGCTCCCCCCTGGGACATTCCCCGAGACCTAGAACAGGTTTGCTTGAAGTGCCTTGAAAAGAACCCTAAGGATCGGTACCAATCGGTCGATCTGCTTGTTGCTGATTTGAAGCGTTTTCTGGACGGCTTACCCGTCCATGCGAAACCGAAACCGCTGCCGCTTCGTATCTACCGGCAAATCGAAAAGCGTCCAGCATCGTCGCTCGCAACCGCCTTGGCGATGGTGTTTTTCGTGACGATCCCTTACCTCTTCGGAACGATCCTCGGGATCACCCAAGATAACCGCGAGTTAGAAAGTGCGAATAATGCCGCTGAGGCCACCATCGCAGAACTCGAGCTACAAACCGAATATGTAGATAGGCAAGCCGCCATCGAAAGCATGGTAAGGGAGGTGGAGGCACTGGCTGATACGCGCCCACAGGCAGCACTGGAAATGGCGATCGATGTCGCTAAGCGAGTGTCGGCTGAAAATTCACCTTACCTACCAAAGGACCGAATAGAGCGAGAAAGTCAGGCTTATCAGTTATTGGTCGATCTCGCAATTCGCAACGTGGGGGTTCAACCAACCTTGCCAGTTGGTGAGGCGAAGCAGATTCAGTTAATGGCCCCCAATCGCCTTTTGATTCGCAATCAAGTCACTGCTACTGAAAAGAGGAGTAAATTCGATCCCCAGCAACCTCGGGTTGACGAATGCTTCACGGTTTGGATGCCCAACCGTGTCACGCAACCACCAAACAATCAAATTGGAAAATTGAGAGAGGTCAACTATCCGGATGTGCACCCGCGGGACAGGTTTCTGGTGAATCTTTCAGCAATTGTCCATTACAAACACGGGGAATTGTCGCCAAGCCATTCGAGTTCAACTGCAAACAATAGCCCCAACACCGCCGCTAACCAGCTGGAGAATTACTCAGTCGCAAGTCCTGGAACGATGACCTGCTACTGGAAGGGCCTACCGGCAAAAGATTGTGTTGTGTCAAAAGATGGTAGGATTGTGATCTCGCTTCACATTGACGGATCAATCTCCGCGAAGTTGAGAGTGGCTGATTCAGCGAACACGACGAACTATGTAGACATTGAGTTTGAGGGGTCCGAAAACCGGGTAGCCAACCAAATAGACTGGCTGGATGATGCAGACATACTACTCGTGGAAGCAGCAGGTGAAGTGACGGCGTTGGAGTTGCAACGCGGATCAAAACCATGGGCTTTCAAACCGAAGGCGATCTGGGAAACCAGTCTCGATGACATTGTGTGTTGTAAGACAACTATCGGGGTCCACAATCAAGCAGCACAAGAATTAGCACTCTATCAAACCACCGCATTGGAGTCGATCGAAAGCAAGGCAAAACCCTATCTGCAGCTCCCATGCGATCAGGTTTTTGACCTATGGCTCCCGCGCTCGGAGGACGAAATCTACGTTGCTTGCGCCAGTAATGGTCATCATCACTGGCAAAAGTGGATCATCAAAGATCGTAAGGTCGAACAAATCTTGGCGTGGGATAAGAACCTGGCATCCCCAGAGTTGATCGCTCATCCAACTCAGGATTTAGCCGTTTTGGTTGGCCCGAACCTTTGGCTGTTAGATGCTTCAACCGGTAACTTGAAAACTCTAATGGACCATGCAAACTTGGATCCAAACTTCCGTCAGAGCGCAGTTGCGTGGCTAGGAACGACCCGAAATCTACTAATCGGTCTCGGCACGCGGCTTTCGCTACTGGACACCACCTTACCGAATGAAGGTTTGCAATCGGCAGAGCAGATCTTTCGCCAGCCATCGAGTGTGGCGTCTGTGATTTCCAGTCCCAAAGGGGATTGGATTGCGAGTCTCGATCGTGCTGGCAATACAAAAATTGCAGGTTTTCCGATCCGAACGACTCTGCAGCGGACAATAATTTCACCCGGCATTGAAGCCTCCAACCAGTCTGTCCAGCAACTTACACGAAACACATCGGGAAATCTGTTCCTTTGTCACTAAAGCTCAGGTTTGGTCGAGGTGCTGGAGAGCAAGAGCATTGGGGGAAAGCAATCATGGGAGAAACTCTTCGGCAACATCTCCATCAATGACGCCGCGATTGGAAATCGGACTATCGCGTTCTTGAACCGACGTCGCCAACTGACCGCGTACTCAGAAAACACATTCGAGAGTGCACTTTTTCACACTCGCGTTCCAGAAGGTGTTCGCCAAATTTTGGTCAGCCAGGATGACCGTTGGTTGATCGCGTGGGGTACTTCGAGAGTATTGACTTATGATCTCTCCCACCCCGATGAAGCGCCCAGAGTTTACCGGCCTCCACATGCAATTCGATCACTTCGCCTGTCGAGCGAGCAGCGCGAGCTTGTGATTCTAGACAAGCATCCTCAGCTCACCGTTCTTGATCTTGCTTCCCAAGATCTGACCAACCAGCACGCGTTGGATGCAGATCAACTGCACCCACTCGAAATGCCTTTGATCATTACCAATGACTATGCATTTGCAATTTCAGGTGGAAGCATTCATTCCGTCGCCACAGCTCCAATAAACCGAGGCGTGTCGAGCACGGGGGGAGACAGGGTAATGCGGGAATCTGTGCGGCACACATCGTTACGACTCTCGCAACGGCAGGCACCATCCATCTCCAGCTGGGTTTCAAAAACCGGTGAGGGATTATTCTTGATCCCCAGGCCTAATTCTTTGAGAGTTTTTTTTGTTGGGGATGCTCAGACGCAACAAATGGAATTATGGCGTGGCGCTGACTACGTCCGGCAACTGCGGCGGTGGAGACTTAACGAACAACTGCCGCTTGTATCATGCGATCCTAATCGAAATTGGATTCTTGCGGCGTCGGATAGTGATGCGTGGTTGTGGCACCTCGCGGATAAGAACCGGCAGGGACCGGTGCGCTTAGCAATCGATTCGAATAGCAGCGTCACTGCAGCGGTTTTCTCCTCAGATGGCCGATTCCTGGCCTTAGGATTTGAATCCGGGGAGGTTTGTTTCTGGCCGCTATCTGCGGATGGTAAAGTGAGAGGCAAGGTCACGCTACCTATCTCGACCGATCCGATTGAAAAACTTATTTTTCTCAACACGGGTGAAGAGCTCGTCATCGGATGTAGCTCGGGCGTGTTCCAGGTATCCTTAGATGTCGCTACATTCGCAAATCAACTTGATACCCTATTGAGTCAGTCACAGCGTGTCCGAAGCCAAATGGCTCCTAGGCTACAGTCACCTGACAGATAGTGCTCAAGGTGTGTGCTCTCCATGCGACGAAGCGGTCCACAGGATCCTTTGTTGACGACAGATGAACGAACCACAACATGAATTCTTCGAGTCAAGACACAGCTTTCCAAAACCGACTCGCCAGAGCTAAAGACGGAGACAAGGATGCATTCCGGGAATTAATTCTGGCGGAAGCACCGGCAATCGAGTCCTTTGTCAGCTCACGGCTTTCGATGGCACACCAAAGGTTGGTAGGCGTTGACGATGTTGTGCAGGAAACATTCGTTTCGATCCACCGCGACCTCTCGAAGGCTCACTTCGATTCACAACGCTCTTTTTCAAATTGGTGCATTCGGATTTCAGAAAATCGAATGCTGGACAGGGTTCGTCGGAATAAGCGAAAGAAACGTGGGGGTGATATGAGACAGTTGGATGACGACTGTCAAGACGGCCCCGGATTCGTTGAACAGTTAGAGGGAACTGAAACCAAAGCAAGCGTGAAGTTTCGCCGATTAGAGGAGGCTGACAAGATTCGCGAGGCCATGGCAGAATTGCCGAGTATCCAGCGAAAGGCCACGGAGATGAAATACGTTGATGGTCGCAACAATCGCTCAATCGCTCTGATGCTAAACAAGAGTAGGCAAGCCGTTGATGGATTACTCAAACGAGCTAAGGCGAAACTCAAGGGTATGCTGCACGGCGACAAGTAATCCCCTTGGATTTCCATTCTTCTCCTCTAAAACTCCGCTGCTTTTTACCCGGCGACGCTGCGCGATTCTTGCTTTAGCAGATTGAAAGCAGCGTTCAGCTTGAATATTTCTCCTCTATTGACCGCCCCGTCAACTCAATCCATGCATCAAGGATGCTGTTCTGCTAGCGGCAAATTCTCGACAAAAGATATCCGCGGCAGCGTTAGCTGCCCAATGCCGCCCGCCAGCACACGCCTTCTGCGTGAGACCGGGAAAGATATTTTCGTGCTGGCGATTTAATGGAGCCGAGTTCCATGTTTCTGCGATGCAACGAGCAATCTTTGCCCCTGGAAAGATAAATCTAGTTTTTCGCGCCCGTCACTTCTCTACCCTGTCGCTCTCCTCTCAGACGGAAACCAATCCTCCATCACGTCGATGGGGGTGGATCAAGAGTGATGTTTCCGAACAACAAAAAGCAGGGAAAAAATGATGAGAACGAGATTCCTATTCCACAGCGTTGTCAGCGCAGGTTTGCTATTTGGTGTGATGCAGGGAACTGGCTTTTGCCAAATGGGTACACCTGCGGATGATGGGTGCACTGACGTCGACGAAGTCATCGTGTGTGAGGGTGAGGCCGGAGATACCACTTTAGAATGTGACGATGGCGGTGAGGTACGAATTGGTTCCGATGGTAAAAAGCGTCTGTTCCCCGGAGGAAAAGTCCTCAGGCCGGTGGTGCCATCGAGTCCACCTAATCCAAGTCCTAATCCAAGTCCTAATCCAAGTCCTAATCCGACACCAGGACCGACCTCAGGTCCCAGTACAAACCCGACCTCAGGTCCCAGTTCAAACCCAACCTCGGGTGCCGATGCGTGGGGAGCGAACGCCGGTGATACGATTGGAATTTATGTGGCTGAGGGATTGAACGCCTATGGTGGACTCACTTTCGTGGTAATTCTTAACGACCAGCAAAATCCATATGATTCTCCCGGCCCGGACGCTGGCGAGAAGGAGTTTACTTACGATCCTCAAAGCGATGGCTGCTCTGAAATCGAGTGGGCTTATCTAATGCTGCTTGAAATGGGACTGACTGAGCAAGAGGCGATGTCGCTCTTTGTTAGCACGACAGATTTTGCGGACGACGCTTGCGATTGCTACCTAGAAATGGGGTGGACTTACCTGATGATGCTCGAAACGGGACTGACTGAGCATGAGGCGATGTCGATTCTCGTTGGCCGCGAAAAGGATAAGGACGAGGATCCGAGTCCAACCAGAATCAAGAAACCTGTGCATGGTCCACTTATCACAACTTTCGATGATTGAATCGAGTCTCTCGCCGTTACCTCGACTCTCTAGAGCTGTGCGACAGGCCGGAAAGCCCCGGCCTGTCGCCTCACACCCGGCAAAATATCCACATCACCAAACTCGAAGTGAAATAACGAAGGCGCAGGGTTATAGCCAGGACTAGCGAACTCACGAATTGTGGATTTATACAGCTAATGCGTTCTACTGTATTGCTTCGAACTCGTTTATTTTTTGTGGTCAAGATTCTGGTTAATCCTCTCTAAGCCTGAAACCCCACAGATACACCGGAGCATGCTCGGCGCGCTTCATGCATATCGGCATACGACTCATACTGTTTCCATTCGTGCTTCAGCGACCAGAAGAATTGATCTATGACCTCGCTGCCTTGAAAGTCGGCCGTAAACTCACCAGCGACGACTTCATCGATGAGTTGGTCGACCTGTTTACCATCCTTGGCATCCCAGCGTTTCTTCGTCGTCATAAGGGGCTGCAGTTCATCGCACCCGAGTGAGCAGCTTCCCCAACGCGGTAGACGTGGGCACCTCCTCCATTGAATCAGGCAGCCCTTGGCACAATGGCTGCCCAGAGCTTATCGAGCAAGCTCCGCGACTAGAGCTTGGGCAGTATAGAGTTTACAAACATGCAGGAAGCACGCGTCCTGAACGAGCATTGGAGGCAGACTTACATCCATCCACGGCCCGACAGTTCGCTCGATGGACGTACGCCGGCCGCATTGACGTTTCCCCCAAAAGGACACTTCAGCTCCACAGGCCTGGAACTGAACACTATGTTTTGCAGTCTCAAATCCAACCCCATAATTCTCAGTTTGAGACGTCGGTACTTCAGACATCCGGATTCGCCCGCGTTTTTTACTGAAAACCAGCACTCAGTTTTGGCATGGCAATTGCAGAATATAGTCGTGCAGAGCGGCACGGGTGTTCTGAGTAGTAGGTTCCTTGGTTGCATAATCACTCAGAACTTGCGAATCCCCACTTCCCTTTGACTAGTTTCCATAAGAGAAGACTTACCATGATGAAGAAACACAACAGAGTGCTTATGAGTTTAATGCTCGTTTTTTTGATTTTGGGATTGGCATCCGTTTCATCGGCGGAAGGTGGATTCTGGAGAGTGACGGGGAATCTGGTCAACGTGAACAACAGAGTCACTGGATTGAATGGGCCATCATGCCCCATGGCAAGCGTAAGATTGCGATTCAAGAGCCGTTGGCTTGGTGGAACGGGAGTTGGCTTGAACGGCCCGGTTACGCCTTTTCCCTGGGGAACATCATGGGGCACGGCAACCACCGACTCAAATGGATGGTTTTCCGAAACCAGTTCTTTTTTTGCGGATTCATCTCGAGGCCGCGATATTCTCGTTGAAGCCCGAGTGCGTGGTGACAACTCACAGTACGAATGGAAACCGGTAAAGATCGTTAGGGGGCTCAGTGCTTCGACTCCCCATCAGGTGACAGGCAATATTCATACTTTTAATCTTGGTGAGGTTGAGACTGACTTGTTTGAATGTCCGACTGATTTGGTTCCGGCTCCTCAACCGGAACGCAAGCCGAAGATTGCGAAGGTTCCGAATGACAAGCCGAATGACATTGAGGCAAAGATAAAGCCAATTCCGTGTGGCTGGAGCACCAATGGAAAACCCGGGATCGATCTCGCTTTTACCAGTGTTGTTGTTCGCCACCGTGATAATCAGCCTAATTCCCCGCCGGAACGTATTACGTGGGAAGTGGTGGTTCGCAACAATGGGCCGATGGACTACAAGGGATCGGGTAAATGCAAGACGAGTGTCCGCATGACCGTATTCATCTCCGAGTTGGGAAAAGAACGCGAATATCATTTGATATTGAACAAGCCAATTGCAGCCAGTTCCGAGAAAACGTTTACCTCGAATTCTGGTAATCTTGGCGAAACTTCGGAAGCCGAGTCTGACTCTTACCCAATTCTTTTTGAGATTGATCCCGAAAATGAGATTAGCGAAACGGATGAGGGCAATAACCAATTAAGTGGTACTTACTCGCCTGCAACCGAGACTTTTTCTGTGCAATAGCACGAGAAGCCCCGGTGCATCCACTCGCTAAAACCAAGGCGTCATAGGATTGCGCGATCGCGTGAAATTGCAGCAAGAAATTATTCACATGGCACTTCGCATCAGAATTGAACAATGAAAACACACGGTTTTACCCTTATCGTTTCAGTTTCCGCATGTCTTTTACTCGTGGGATGTGGAGGCGTTGCTGAGCAGGATTCAGGTCAGCAAAATGACAAGAAAGAAAAAACGATCAAGGAAAAAAAGGGGGGGGCACTTTATACGCGCCTTGCCAATGAGCAGCTAAAAGTCCTTATCTCCGGCTGTAAAAAATATCACTACAACACTGGTCAACACGTCAGCAAGCTTGCTGATTTCAAGTCGCCTCCAGAAGGTATGTCTGAAAAAGAGTGGAAAGGGCCCTATCTTGGCAAGATCCTGGCAGACCCATGGGGAAATGAAATGATAGTGGAATCCAACGAGGAAACAGTGGTGGTTCTAAGTTGTGGCCCCAATGGGTTAAAAGGTGACTCGGATGACCTGACCATGGAGTGGTCAAACTCGTCAGGCAAGTAATTTCAACAATGAATAAAGCCGATCTTTTGCCAATTCGACGACTTAGCCGCCCGATTTTATTTTCACATCAATCCGTCCCGATTACGGAAGTACCTGCGGGAGAAAGAAATTCGGGATTCTGTTCGAGATAAGGGGATAGTGGATTGTACTCCGAAGAGATGGAGCCAGGGTATTGGCCCCATGGTTGCTATACAACAAGTTGTCACGCGATGAGAATCACAGATAACATCTAGCATTTCTCAGGTGTAACGCAATTCAAGGTGTGATGAGGTCGCCAGGAATAGTATCAATCGCTCCACTTGGTGTTGACATTACGCGCGTCGTCAAGTGCTTGGATGCGATGTTGCTGACTCCCCCAGTCTTTGCACCAGGTTGTATAAGAGAATTGGGGTTTGGTAATTCAACTAACAATGGATGCGGTGATGGATGTAGTCCACTTCCCAGCGATCAATAACCCAGCAAGCTTCCTCGAAGCTCAGGATGATTTCATATTTAGCTACAAAAACGCGCCAGACGCGCCGAGGGACACAAAAGTCCAATTTACTGTCCAGCCGAGCCAGGATCCCAAGTGATAAGCAAGGATAGAAATTGAGAAATCTCGCCTCTTAATGCGGCGCACGTTAAGAACCAGCAAAAAAATCCCGTACGGAAGTCCACCGATAGCCAGCAGGGCGCACAAGATTGCCAGATCATCATCAAACGGGCGTTGCAGGAAGAATACAATCAGTACCATCAAAACAGCAATAAAAACGTTCATCCCAGTCGGAAACCAGACGTCATACGACTTAGGGGCCCGTAAGAGACTCAAAATGAAACACACTACCACGGTGTAAAGACTGAGATTTAAGACTTGAGGAATCGGGTCAATGCTGCTGTTTGTTTCTGATACCTTTACGACCGTGAGGGCACCAGCAGCAACGGCGGTCCACAACAGCATCTTCCCAATGGAAAATTGGGGCTGGCCTTCTTCGTATCCCGGCGATGTCGTGGACGCTTCTGGATTGTCTCGGGATTCTTTCATGGGTTCACATTTAACAGGAGTGTAGGTTCTCGAAGTGCCCAAGAATCACAGGAGCTTAACAAAGATGTATGATTCTCGTGAGGAGCTTACCCGATGGCAAAACGCAACTCTGTAACGTTCTAAATCGTGCGCACAGAGATTTGAAAGGTGATCCTTGAACTGTTAGGAAATGTTTTGCGAACGAAACCTAGCCCCATAAGGAACCACCTATGGCTAGTTTACCAGAGAAATTGGCGAAGACCGGTGTGATCAAGATCGACTAGAGGCAGCTTCGAAGTCATGTAGACGAAGTTGTTCGTAGCTCGGTTGAGGAGACGTTAAATAGTCCGCTAGAGGCTGAAGCGGATGAACTGCCTGGAGCGAAGAGGTATTAGCGATCAGCGGACCGCGTTGATAAGCAAGTAGCTACACTCGGGAGCTTCAGACGAAAAACGAAGAAGTGAATCTGGAAGTCCCACGGCTTCGGAAACTGCCATTGGAGACGCAGATTATCGAGCGTTACAGGCGACGCGAAACGAGCGTTGAGGAGGCGTTAGCCAAGATGCACCTCGAAGGTATTTCAGTTCGTCGTGTTAAGGATATCACCGAAGATCTTTTGTGGAACACGAGTGCCCGCAAGCACCGTTAGCGAACTGAACCAGAAGATCTACAAGCAGATCGAACAGTGGCATAACCGCCGAATCGAAGACCGATACACCTACGTTTACCTTGAGGGCCTCTGGTTGAGCAGCAGCGTTGAGAAAGTCTCGGTGCAAGTTGCAATCGGTGTAAATCCAGACTGTTTTCGTAAGATCACCTGACCTGCGCCCAAAAAATTGATTCATTTGAAGTGAGAGAAATCGGGTAGAATCGGGCCGTCATTTCCTTGGAGAAGACGGACATGAAGAAATCAAAATTCACCGACCAGCAGATTGCGTTTGCCTTGAAGCAGGCGGAGTCGTGAACGCCAGTTGAGGAAGTATGTCGCAAGCTTGGGATTAGCCAGCAGACATTCTATCGATGGAAGAAGAAGTTTGCCGGACTGGGCACGGAGGAACTGCGGCGGCTGAAGTCTTTGGAAGAAGAGAACAAGCGTCTGAAGTCATTGGTTGCCGACTTGAGTTTGGATAAGCAGATTCTTCAGGATGTTCTGTCAAAAAAGCTCTGAGGCCTGCTCGGCTTCGTGAATGTGTCGAGGGAGCCAAGTCTTGCTACAAGATCAGCGAGCGGCGAGCCTGCAAGTTGGTTGGCCTGGCTCTTTCCACGTATCGATACAAATCCACGAAAGACGATCAGGCCGCGTTACGAATGCGTCTGAAGGAACTCGCTGCGACTCGTTTGCATTATGGGTATCGACGACTTCACATTCTACTCAAGCGAGAGGGCTGGAAGGTCAACGCGAAACGAATCTATCGACTCTACACCGAAGAAAGACTGAGTCTGCGAACCAAGAAACCGAAACGCCGAGTCAGCTGTCGAACTCGCGAGGATCGTCCAGAAGCGACTCGCATCAACGATTGCTGGGCGATGAATTTCATGTCTGATGAGCTCTTTGACGGCCGCAAAATTCGCCTGTTGACGATAGTCGATCACTTTACTCGTGAGAGTCTTGCGATCGAAGTCGGCCAGCGGATGCGCGGCAACGAAGTCGTTTCAGTTTTAGAGCGTCTGGCATGCGGGCGGAAGCTTCCCAGGTCCATTCGCGTGGACAATGGCCCTGAGTTCACATCAAAAGTTTTGGATCAGTGGGCGTACGCCAACGGTGTGACGCTTGACTTCAGTAGGCCCGGAAAACCAACGGACAACGCGTTCATTGAATCATTTAATGGAAGTGTCCGAATGGAATGCCTCAATGAAAATTGGTTCTTGTCGCTTGACGACGCCAAGGAGAAGGTCGAAGCTTGGCGTGTTGACTACAACGAACAACGACCACACAGCGCCTTGGGCAACCTGGCCCCCAAGGATTTCGCTTCATCAGGCCGGGCTAGCCCGGCCTGATGAAGCCCTGATTTTCTCACTCGGCGTGTATCAAAAAATGGGAGCGGCTCATACCAACCAGTACCTTCATAACCGTGTATCAGGAAACGGGGGCATCCCACGGTAACGCGTTTTATGTTTGCAGCTGGGAAGGCGAAAAGGACGACCAGCACACAAGTAGATTACGGAGACAGCGAGAAGCGAAGGCCAAGTCGTTTGTTGGGAGAAACTAACACGAAAAAGCGAACTCAATTTCGCAATCAGTATGCTTGGCTTTTCTTCTGAACTGAGAACACGTAGCACCAAAGCCTACTTCATAAGCGCTCGAGCGGAAGCATCAATTGCACTGCAGAGAGCTATCAGGCAACTCGGTCGCCATCTAATCGATGAATGCAAAGCGTTTCGCATATGTCTCGCATATAAAACACTGGCAGTCCTCAACGCCGACCGTAACTCGTGTTGTGAGCAAATGCTGCCACTCACTGGTTTGGTGCAGCTACGCCACTTTGGCGATTATTGCGCTACTTCCCAACCACAGTAACCGGTGCGATCTTCTCTAATCCCTCCTTCAGTTTCGAAGCGGGGCCAACCACCACTATAACCAAGCTATCCGGATCAACGTGCGTCTGTGCAACTTGCAAGCATTTCTCCGCGGTGGTGGATCCAACCGCCGACAGCAGTTGCTGCGTGAAATCATCTGGCAAGCCAAGCACGCGGTAGGACCAAAGCTCGTTGGCGACTTGCTGCGAAGTTTCCCGACTAGCCGGGAACGAGCCGGTGAAGTACGAAACTGTGTTGTCGAGTTCTTTCTTGGATGGTGGCTCTGCTCGCAACCGGATCACTTCCTCCGCGATCGCCGCAACTGCTTCGACGGTGGTTGCATTTTTGCTGAAAGTGCTGACAGTGAAACGTCCAGCTTGCTTCGCGGCGGCGAATCCACCACGAGCGCCATAAGTCAGACCTTTCTCAACACGAATCGTTTCGTTCAATCGCGAACTAAATGCTCCACCGAAGTAACCACTCACAACGCGACTTGCAAAATAGTCTGAGCTATCGTGCTTGATAGACAAATGCCCCGCACGAATTTCGCTCTGAACTCCGTTGTTGTTAACCAAGAAAATGCGAGTCGGTTTCTTAGCCGGAAAGGGTGGTAGGTCT
Source organism: Planctomycetaceae bacterium (assembly GCA_002862265.1). GTDB lineage: Bacteria > Planctomycetota > Planctomycetia > Pirellulales > Pirellulaceae > Aureliella. The sequence goes on from PKCQ01000191.1 coordinate 20,249, forward strand.
CGCTGCGGCAATTCACCTTCGGCTTGCCACTCGATGAGATATTTCTTTGCAAGACTACCGGCTGTTGCCAAGTCGATGTCGCCGGCAAACACCAGTGTTGCTTTGTCCGGACGAGCGTTTGTCTTCCACCATTTGCGGGCATCCTCCACCGTCAGCTTCGCAATGTCTTCCACCTCACCTGAGACATTTCGCGAATAGGGGTGATTGCCGTAGAGTTTGCGACGGAATTCCAAATCGGCAATGTAGGAAGGCTCTTTAGAGCTAATCGCGAGTCCCGTGGTGGTTTGCTTCTTGAGTTTCTTGAACTCTTGCTCAGGCATAGTGCAGTTCAGCACAACGTCGCCAAGTAAGCGTATACCGCGATCCAATTGCTCAGGCAAACAGCCGAGGCCTACACTTGAGGAATCCATACTTGCCGATCCCCCTAGAGAAATCGCATAGCTTTCGAGCTCTTCCGTCAGCGACTTCTCATCTTGATTTGATGTTCCTTTCGTAAGCATGGAAAGCGCCATGGCCGCGGAACCCGGTTTCTCCTCGTTCCACGCTCCGGCCATCATCCCTAGCTGCACACTGACGTAAGGAATCTCGTGGTTTTCTACGACGAGGATGGTCAGACCGTTGTCGAGCTTGAGCGTCTTGTACTGGCTTTCCGCCTCGAACTTAAGCGGTCCAGCGATCGGCGAAGTCGCCAGTCGATTGTCAGGACGTTTCACTCCAGGTCTTCCCGGCGGTGGAGCTTGGGTCTCTTTTTCTCCAGTAATCGGAGCATCCTCAACATCATTCTTCATGCCCAGCATGCTGCCAAGAGTGCCAAAGAGGTTCGCTTTTACTTGGCCAGTGATGGCATGGTCCAAGTTCATGTACTGAGTCGCGACACGTTGAATGTCATCTTTGGTCACAGAACGAATTCGTTCGAGACGAGTGTTGACCCTGGCGACGTCGCCTTCCAGGACGGCGGCGGCCCCGAGTGCTTCAGCTTTCGAATCGACCGTGAGGCTTTCCGTAACCAAACCCGCGAGCATCTGATTTTTGGCTTTCTCGAGTTCCTGGTCAGTTACCCCTTCGGACTGCATGGTCTGAATCTCTTCTTTCATGCCTACAAGAGCCTTTTTGGAATTGCCACCGATGGGCATCATGATCGAAGCGGCTCCAATAATGCCGTCCTGCTCAAGGCCCATTGCCCCGCACGTAGCCATTACAGCGGATTGATCCTCGGCTACAACTCGGCGGTAAATCCGACTGCTCTCTCCGCCACCTAGAATCGTGGTCATCAAGTTGATAGCCGTAGCATCAGGGTGATTCACCGGTACCCCGCGGAAGATCAATGCCAAGCCGGGAGCAGGCGCGTTTTGCTCAGTAATCGTGATCTCTTGTTTTTCAAACGGCTCTATTTTCGGAGCAGCCACACGCGGAGGCTCTGGGGCGCGTGGAATCCAGCCAAAGTTACGCTCAGCAAGCTGTTGCACCTCTGCATGTGTGGCTGCCCCCACCACGACAAGTGTCGCATTATTCGGAACATAGTAAGTGTTCCAAAACTTACGCAGTTCGGGCACTGCTGCGGCTCGCAGGTGTGGAATCGAGCCGATAGTCGACCAGCGATATGGATGATCAGGGAACAAATACGGGAGAGCTTTCTCCATAAGCTTGCCATAAGGCCGATTGATGCCCATCCGACGTTCTTCTTCCACGACTTTGCGTTCGGTGTCGAACGCTGCCTGATCAATCTTGAGCATCGACATCCGTTCGGCTTCTAGCCACAGAGCGAGGTTCAACTGATTGGCAGGCAGAGATTGGTGATACACCGTCTGATCGAAAGTCGTGTAGGCGTTGCAGCTGCCGCCAGTGCGTCGGATGAAGTCGAAGTGGTCGGTGCTTCCCAGCCGATCCGTTCCTCGAAACATCATGTGCTCAAACATGTGAGCAAATCCTTGCCGCTCCGGATTCTCGTCTTTTGATCCAACGTGATACCAGAGGTGAACCGATACGATCGGGCACGAGAAATCTTCAAGCGATATCACTCGCAGCCCATTGCTGAGCACTTCTTCACGATAGTCAAACTCGCCGGCTTCCTGTCCTATGAGTGGCACGCTGAACGCCACCAAGATAATCACGCAAAGAAAACGACTCAGTGCACGAAGGGGAGAATCCACGGCACACTCCACAAGAAACGAGAATTGCAACAGGTCACCGCTCTATGTGCGATGACCCAACACTTTCTCACATAGTATCACGTTGAATTCGTTGTTACGAACAGCAGTTCTTTGCATAGAAAGTAGCGGACTTCGCCGCATGCACTCTTGGGCTTTCCTAAAAGCGATCGGAGTGAATGGGACTCTGGCGAATCCCACTACAAGAAGAGATACTACGCAGCGTTTTTGCCGTCCTCAGCACTGGTCGAAGAATAATCCGCTGGCCCAGCGACGGGATTTGACTTGCGATTTCTCGACCTAGTCCAGAGTTCACCAATCGCGCCAACCAATGAGACTCGGACGACGTCACGGTAGATCGAGTCTTGCGGCAAGCCTTCCATAAGTCGACGATGGGCAATACCCAAGTTGTGATACGGCATGCTTGGGAAGAGATGGTGCGTCGCATGATATCGAGTGCCAATGGGTCCCCATAGCTCGGTGAACCAGGGGCGATGCGGATAGTCGACCGTATCAAGCAATTGCTCTTCGAAGCTCATCGCGTCACCATCCCCGGTCCATCGGTGTGCTCCAAGCGTGCGTACGTTGTTGATCGTAATAAGAGCAACCGCTACTAGATATCCTTTAATCAGAGGAATACCGCCCTGCATCAGGCCAAAGGTCGCAAAACCGCAGCACCAGAAGAAGCACAGCGCTTCCTGCATACGCATCGTCCTGCGAGCCTCCTCACCGAAATCACCACGAATGTAAAAGACATCGATGATCATGCTGCTCGCATGCTGTTCGACCCAGCGGCGAAACGGCGCTCAAACCAACGAGCCTGCTCAAGCAACACCAACCTATGACACCACTGCCATGGGCAACGGATGTGTCATTGGGGGCACAGACACAACAGCAACAAGGAGCCAGGGCCATGCGGCTCCAACAGCACAGTCCAGTCAGGGGCACCAGCCAATCAACCAGACAAC
>PKCQ01000192.1 GCA_002862265.1 Planctomycetaceae bacterium
TTTGGGTCTTGTTGTGCACACTACATACGAGGTACACGCAGGACAGCACAGACCACAGTGACAGCACGACGAATTCGATCGAGCACGGTGGACGCACATCTCGATCGTTTCGGCAGATGGACTGACTCGCATCTTTATCGATCAGGACAAAACCCCTGCTACGGTAGTTGACTTGAATTTCCTCTGAGGCGGAATCGGAATCGAGGACAGTTGCCTTGTCCGCAATATCGCAACATCTGCCAAGACAAAACCGTAAAGCAGGCAACGTTGCTGTAGAGCAGATAAAACGCAATTCATGCCTTTGTAGTCGGCAATGCAAAAGAACACACCCTGCTGCCCAATGGGCCACTAGAAAAAAACGTGAGCGTTGGCATGCCGTAACCAACGCTCAAGTGTTAGGACGGAAGCCAGTCTTAGTCGTCTGCTTTACTGGCATCCTTGATGACAAAGCGAGCCTGAAGTCGTGCGACTTCGCTGGCCAACTCGGCTTTCTTCACGGAGCTGAGTACTTCATTGAAATCCTTGTACGCCGCCGGAGCCTCATCCTTCGGATACTGGCGGCAGTTACTCAGAATGTCGTGCTGCTCCAACTCTTGGTCGATCTGCGTCTGATCCAAAGCTCGCTTCGCCGCCTTGCGTCCGAGAATCCGACCCGCGCCGTGATTCACGCTAAAGCAAGACTTCTCCGCGCCAGGATCGGCCACCATGACAGCAGAACCATCTCGTGGATTTCCTGGCAACAGGATTGGATGTCCTGTCTCAGCGAACGCTGTCTCACGTAACGAGTGATGACCAGCCGGCATTGCTCGAGTCGCACCCTTGCGGTGTACCCAAGCTGGAGCATTGTTCACAATTTCCTTGCGAGCAATGTTGTGGCTAATAAAGTACACCAGCCATCCCGTAACACCCGGCATCACTTCTTGGAATGCTTCCAACACCAAGGTGTTGATGAGCATGTGGTTCACGGTCGAAAAGTTAGCTCCAAGAGCCATGTCATCCAAGTAATCATTGGCTTGCGGCGTTCCGAGCGGTGCATAAACCAGTTCTCGGTCATTGCCCGGCAGCGGAATGCTCCATTGAGCAAATTTCTGCTGCAACGCTTTGAATTGATCTGTCGCTAAGTTGTGACCGAAGCCGCGTGATCCACAGTGCGACAAGAAAGCTACCTTTCCGTCGCATAGACCGAATGCCTCAGCTACCTTTTGAGCTCTCGCGTCCTCGCCCAGCCGAACGACTTCGCACTCACCGAAGTGGTTGCCGCCGCCGTAGGAACCAAGCTGGGCCATCTTTTCGTCGAAGCGCGACATCTGCCTCTCGTCAAATAACTTGTCCAGTCGCTTGGCGAGAGCTTCGCGCGTATCGTCATGACCAACATGGAACGCATCCTCGCAGCGCTCTGCCCACTCGGCTGGAATACCAAGTTGCTCACAAACAGACTGGCTCGCACCTTCGACGACCAACTGCTTTCCCAGCTTGCGCGAAACATGACGCGACTTTCCGACGCTTCGCTGTCCCTTGCCAGCACCGGTTGGCGTACGTTCGCACACGGCAGAAATCAGAGCACGTCGTGTCCTGCGGTCCTCGATTTCTTCCTCAGCAACATCTAGCTGCAACAGGCTCATCGAACACTTGATGTCCACGCCGACCGGGCCTGGATAAACGTGCGTTGGAGAAACCATCACGCAGCCGACGGGAGCACCATAACCTAAGTGCGCGTCGGGATTGATCACCAGATCCGTGACGCCGGGCGCCAACCGCGAGTTCACAGCTTGTTGCAAGCACGCTTCGCCAAAGGTCTCGCGAATCGCTTCCGTACCGATAACCGTAATAGGCTTGGTATCACCGGTTGGCAGAATGGCAGTTGCGGCACCGGTCTCAATCATCTTCAACCTGGAATCCGTCGCGTTCTGCATCGTTGCAGACATCTCGTCTCCTTTTGCTACTTCTCTCAGTCTATTAGAAATAGCATGACCAAGGTTGAGGCAATAGGGTTCAGCACAGTGCGCAAACTAATCGCAAATTCTTTTCGCCAACAAAGTATTCTCCATCACGCAATTAAACTTTTAGCAAGAGTCTCCAAGGCCTTCAGCATCCCTTGGTAAGACCGATGCGGCTTTCAAAGGAAGTGCCTATGCTCTGACGAGATCAGCGACGAGGAAGCCCCCAGGCTCCAATCGAGGGTGACGACGGAGGAGAGCAAGTTTTTATGAAATTTTGGTTTAACCCGTCACGAAATACAGTACACGTCCGATTCCGGGTTTACGAAAACCTGCACTCCAACTAGCTTGCACTCTCCTGCCCCCGGAAAGATTTAGCCCGCAAGGAAAGTTGTGAACCGACAACAAGTTTGGGAGCAAGTGCTTGGTCACGCTGGCTCCATCTCGCACGATCTCGTTCTCGCCGCAGAAGCCGCAAGAGCAGCCGGCGAAGTCGTTCTGGCTGGTCAAGAGAAGCTATCGAATGGCGAAACCACCGTCGAGCAAAAAGGGATCGGGGACTTGGTTTCTGAAGTCGACCGTGATGCGGACCTAGCTGCCACCGAAATTCTTCGCTCCGCCAGCGATCTGGCAATTCTCTCTGAAGAATTGCATGACGACGTGGCGGAGCAAGACGACATGTGGATCGTCGATCCGCTGGATGCCTCTAGTGCCTATTTGATGCAAGCCGGAGTTCAGTATCCGGCTGTGTTGGTCGCCCTGCGTCAGGGCGGTGATACGGTTCTGGGGGTCAATTACTTTCCGCTGACCGGCGAATGGTTTTATGCTCAGAAGTCACGAGGGGCTTGGCGTGATGGCAAGCGCTTGATCTCCAACTCAGATGAGGGCTTGTCGGAAATTTGGGTGGAGATGAATCAGTACGGTGCTTCCGAGCACGAAACCGAATACTTTTCGAATCTTCGCAATCGCCTCCGATCGTCTTCGGGCGCTCAACTCGTTACCACCAATGTCCCGCACTCAGGCGTTGCAGTTAGAATCGCTCAAGGACTTTCTTCCCTAGCCGCTGCCATACACGACAATAACCCCGAGTCCGTCAAACAAGGTGTTTGGGACATCGCGGCACCGCAGGTTATTCTGGAAGAAGCTGGTGGCGTGTTTGTGAATCCGGAAGGTCACCGCACTGATCCCTTCACGATCGAGCCTATCATCGTGGCATGCACGCCCGAAATCGCCAAGCACATCATCGACCTCGGTCGGAGCTTATCTGCCGGGTGACCAGAGCCTCATTCTCGCTCACAATAAGTGCGAAGCTTCACGTATTAAGGTCATTCCCAGAGCTCTTTGTGTTCTGGAATCTTAGGAATGACATTCGAATTCACGAGCATGAAGCGGGTCATCTCGATAGCACGTTCGATCTTGTTTTCAGCGAGTTAGGCATATTGACCGACTCGCTCCGTGCGTTCTTCTTCGGATAAGTCTCCGCGTTGTAGCTTCACCGTCGCTGATCGTGCTGCGATACGCGCAGCTTCGGCCCAGAAACCTGAGGGCTTGTCTTCGAGTAGTTTTTCAGCTGTTTTCACGCTCTCATCTACTTTGCAATATGCTACGTTGGTTGCAAGCAGTTTTAGCTTCACCATATCAATGAACACATCTTCTTCCAGTTTCAGAGCTACTCCTCAACTTCTTTGTGAACCGGTGTAGTTTTGCTGTCGGTCGAGCAAGTCGGATTGATACACGTAAGACTGAAATAAGAAGTGCATCAGCATGTGTTTGGCGGGTCTCTTCTCCTGAGCCGGCTGCAGCATGTCGATAGCTTGGCCAAAGCTCTCTTTCGACCCCTGGCTAGGCCCCAGCTGATTCAACGCGGCTGCTCCGTTCGTCAGTGAATAAGCCTATTTGTTGAGTAACGAGACGGTATTTTAGAATGCTAACAATGCCCTTGAAGAGATTGTCAGCGTGCGTAAAATGTGTTGAATGTAACTGCACGAGCGTCCGTGGCGCAACTGGATAGCGCATCGGTCTTCGGAACCGAGGGTTGCAGGTTCGAATCCTGCCGGGCGTGCTTCGCTAAAGCCTTTCGAGCAAACACTTTAGCTTCAAAAACTCCTCGGTAGATAGCTGAGGAGTTTTTTCATGTCCCCCCATTAATCCCCCCACTAATGCGTCCGAAGCTGCATTGGGGGATAGTTTCTTACGGACTTCTGTCGCCGCTGCCTGAGCAGAACGCATCGCTCCGTAGTACTTCTCTGTCGTCGTAAAGTCGGCGTGACGCATAACCACTTTCAACGTCTCTGCTGAGACACCGGCATTGATCAGACGCTGAGCACAACCTCGTCGGATATCGTGAGCACTTGCGTACTTCACTCGGGTTCGTGTGCGTTTGTCCTCGGAACGCACAACGATGCCAGCCGCTTTCCCAATCTTGGCGACGATTCGACCAACGTGTTCTTTGGTCATCCGCTCAGGATAGTGCCGCTTCGTTCCCGTACCTCGCTGAGCACGATTCCGAGTGCGAGCGACCGTGTTAGACGGTATCTCGCCCGTTGAAATCTTGAACTCGCGTTTGCGGCGGAAATTGAGCTGCGCTAACCACTTGCGGACAGCCGTTTCGCTGACTTCACAAGCAGCCGCAATCGAAAGGTTGCTGTACTTGCTTGCCAACTCAATCAAATCGTCCGCATTTGGCTGGAACCAGCTTGCATCCTGTTTAATTGGATTGTGCACCGGCAACGGGTTCACGATCCAATCGGTTCGTTGGTTCGCAGGAACGGCTCTCAGAAAATCATCAAGCTCGGGAAGCATAGGGATTTCCTGAAGCTTGCCATTTTTCTGGGAGGAGGGTATGGAAATCGTTGGATGCATTTCCGGACCATTCGGCCATTGGGGCCGTATGTGTCGTTCGTCGCTCCAATGAAAATCCATCAGATCTCCAATTCGAAATCCGCTGAACCAAAGCACTTTCAAAGCAAACTGCCATGACTCAGCTTCCTCCTTCCCAACAACACTCGGTGTTGCCTGCAACATTCGATCGAATTCTTCACCGGTGACCGGCCGCCCTTTCATAACGTCATCGACGCTCAAGGGCTCGACTGCTGGAACGCGATCAATCCATTCTCGTTTCGCACAGAAGCGAACAAACGCCATCACCGCAGCCAACATGCTATTGACGGTATTTGGGGAACGAGTTTCGTAACGACACTCGTCACCCTCCAATAGCCGTTCTTGCAGGTACTCGAGCATCGGCAATGTCATGACCTGGCGAATCATGAGGGGTTTCTCATCAGCTCCATCTTCAAAATAGTCTTGGAAGATCTTTTCCGCGATGACCAACCTAGATCTCGCATGCTTGAAAGAGTCTTTTGCCGATCGCTTTGATTTGAACGACCGGTAATCTTCGTAGCAGTCTTCCCAGGTTCGACCACTTGCATCCTCGGGCTCAGGCTCAATGAAAGGCCTGACAATCGTGGGCAAGAAACTTGAAGAGATTTGCCCTCCCGATGCTTCGTAGTCTCCATTGAGAAGACGTTGCCGGCATTCACGCAGAACTTTGCGTGCTTCCCGACGATCTCTAGTCCCACAACTCTTTCGGATGCAAGTCCTTCGAATCGGGCAATAGAATTTAAGGACATACCCATTGCGGTCCGATTTTTTGAGGGGGCGATCGGGATACAGTTGTACGTTGCCAATTTCGGGCCGTCTCGGCATGGCAACCTCCTTTCGGTGTTTTCAGTCTTGGTTGTTTTCATTTCCTTTCCTTTCAGCGTTCCGACTGAGATGCTCGATGAGAGCCTTCCCCGTCACCCAACGTGAGTGACCGACATTTGTGTAGGGCAGGCCTTCGTCCAATAATTTATCCCAGAACTTCTGCGAAATACCAAGTCGTTGCAGCACCATTTGCTTGCTGTAGGCCTCATCGCTCCTCAGGAATCCAGTATCTTGCCTAACCATCGATCGCTCCTTGTTTGAGATTTGCTGCGCCACGAAATGCTTTGCATCTCAAACATTTCACGCAGCGTCGAGGAGGTCCAATAGCGGCTTGCATAACTTGAAGCGAAGCATTTGATTACGTCCAAAGCCGGAACAAACGTTAGCCAAGTTGGTTCGGTAGCGTGAGTCTCCAAGCGGCAGGCAAATCGAGAGAAGCCTCAGCAAGCAAGAGTCCCGACTCGCTTTTTTTTTAGCTCGGCCTGCTTCTTTGCCGGCCAGGCAGAATCAAGCGTCTGAGAATGGGAGGGAAAAACGCTCTTCTGTAGAACCCCCGACAAGCGAATGCGCCTTGCGGAGTATTGGCTTTTACAACAGCGAGACTTACAACCGGGCTACTTTCCGCACCACTGTCCTCTAAGCCCTCTAATGATGCGGCGATCCTACAAACGGCTCTACTCTTCAGTGAAATCAAAGCCAAAGCTGAGTATGTGCACAGACAATGAGCCCATTCACCGATCCGGAACGGCAACAATATTCGATCAAGCTAGACACTTAGGAGATGCCTACATCGTGATGTTGCTGCGTAGTGCCAGGCGGAGCAGACACCGAAGCAAGTTGCGGAGTGTGGATTCGGCGAAGAAGTTTGTCCAACCTCTATCAGATGCCGCAATCCCCAAATGCGTCGGTGTCCACTGCACATTGAAGTTTGCAAGCGGACAGATCTGCCACTTTCCGGTTCCTGTACCGCCAACACTGCCCCCGTCTGCTCGGTAGTCAGACATCAGTTGGCTTTGCAACTGTCTAAGCCCAACTAAGTCTGGAATCCAGTTCGCTCACGAATCTGAGCAAGTCCTTAGGTGCCTCCTCGCAGATCCAGTGGCCACAATCCTCAATCACGCCTCCAAAGGCGTTCTCTTCAACTTCTGAACTGATAACAGAACAGTGTCCAAGTGAATGCGAACCGCCTACTCCGCCCGCAGGGATTTCGAGTCGTTCCATTCGAAGTCCCGCAATTCGGAGCTTAGACTGTTCGATGGATCTATATTGGGCAAGACTCCCGGGCCTCGTCATCATTTCCGCATAGTCGCTAACAAGCTGAGAGGTGAATGCGCCTTTACGATAGCTGAACTCGCGAAAGAAATGCTCGATGTATGTCCGTTCATAAGAAGTGCTTCAGGGAGATCGGGAGTGGCGTGAAATCCAAAGTGCCAGAAGTCCTTGCTAAAATCTGGTACGCCGCTTGGCCTTATGCCGTAGAGAGTGGCTCCAAACAAAAGCAATTCGTTTACCCGTTTGCGATTGCTTGCGGCGGCTGCATATCCAATCGGACCGCCTGTTTTGTGTGCAACGATCGAAAGCTGCGTATTCTCAAGGTGATCCGCTTACCCGATGATAACACCTGCCAACGTATTCACATCGTAGCCGGAGCATGGTTTTGAGCTGTATGGAAGAGGTGGACAAGGCAATGTCAGCGAAGGACCTTGATCTAGCGGTACAGATCCGATCGCTTTCCAAGGAAATATCAGCACGGTCAGCTCCCAAAGTGCGTACGCCCAAGTCATCAACAAAATCCGTCGTGCCCAGTGGAAAGCCGCAATTCGCCCCTGGCTTGCTGCATGTTGAATATCCTCGGCAAGCAACACAGAAGAGCAACAATGGATTCATCGATTTGTATTTTTTCAAAGGCGCAGTGAGAGGTCCAATCTTAAAGCAAGGCGACTCTTTCAAGTACGATGAAAAAACGAACGCGGTATTCTTGGCTATCTTAAAGTGCGATAGTCAAGGACTGGCTGACTCACGAATTGTGATTTTATGCGGCTAGAGAGTTCTGGTTTATTGCTCCGACCTCGTTTGGTGTTTTGTAGTCCAGAGTCTGGTGAGTTCGCATTGAGTTGTAAAAAGTTTCGATGGATTGGAACACGCTGAGTCTTGCTTCCTCCATATCGGCGAACGACTCAATCTTTGTCCATTCGTGCTCCAGCGACCAGAAGAATCGCTCCATGACTGCGTTGTCACAGCAGCATCCTTTGCGGCTCATCGAGCAACTGATATTCAGTGCGCGGAGCTGGCTCTGATGCTCTTCACCCTGTACTAGCAGCCGCGGTCGCTGTGCAGTAACAAGTCGCCTGCTGTGGGCCTTCGGTTCTCAATTGCTTGTCGTAAGGCGGTGCTAACGACGGATGTGGCCAAGTTGTCCGACATGGCCCAAACAACCACTTTGCGACTAAACAGTTCAAGCTCAACGGCCAGGTAAACGAAGCCATCGAAAAAGCGCTTTCCAACTCCCTTCCTTGCATGGTGTACGCTTTAGTAGCAGGTGCATTCTGACTATCGGCGCTCGCGCAACTACCTGCAATGCAGAATACAGCCTATTGCGGTTCAGGAAATGCGAAGCGACCAAGCGACTCGCTTGCCTCGCGATTCGCTTGTCGCAGCACCTGAGATGGCGACCTGCAAAGCATTCTTCGCACAAGCCCGTGAAATGTCGGGCGCCGTCGCGCATCGCAAGAAGAACAACGCCCGAGCAGAAATAAACCACGAGCAAGCCATCCGCTGCTAGTCCAAGTCGCTCGCAGATTCCCGTGAGGTAAAGGAATACAACACCCGTCGCATTAGACTCTGGCTGTTTGCGCACGCGTTAAAGGAGACATAGGTGAACAGAAGAAGCTGCTGAGCCCGAGCCATACGCTGCGTACAACCCAAGGTCGCAGGCCGCCGCGAGCCCTCACCATCCTAGAAACGTTTTCTCGACAGACTGAACGCAAAAGTTTCCGAGTCGAAGAATGGCCTGGAGTAGAAGGTTGGATGGAAGGATCGATACGCGACGATATCCGTTAAGACGTTTGCAGATCGGCTCGAATCGAAAGATTTGCTTTTCCATCTTGTGAGTCTATGTAAATGTGGCGATCTGCCAGCGCGAGCGCTTCGCTCTCATTATGGGTGACATGCAATACCGTGACGCCGGTCTGCCGATTGATATCTCGCAGCATGCTTTGAGCGACTTGTCGCGTATCCGCATCTAGTGCGCTCAGCGGTTCATCCAACAACAATACACTCGGTCCGGCCGTGAGGGCTCGCCCCAGGGCAACCCGCTGCGCTTCGCCACCGCTCAAGCCTGAAACATTGCGGTCAAGCAACTTCTCGATCTGCAGGATCTTCGAAAATCGCTGAACTTGAGAATGGATTACCGAACGCTTGAAACGCCGCAAACGCATTGCAAACTCAAGGTGGGCAGAAACCGACATCGTTGGAAACAGTGCTAAGTCCTGGGGAACGTAACCCACGTTTCGATCAGCTGCATTCCAAGCGGTAACATCCTGCTCCTGAATTATCACGCGGCCTTTCTTCAGTCGGCGCAGACCACAGATTGATTCAATGACGGTAGTTTTGCCGACTCCCGTCTTCCCCATCACGACAGCATACTCGCCGGCGGCCACTCGGAAATTGAGTCCACTAAGCGCAAAGTCGCCGGAACCAACGGTAGCATCGACCAACTCAATCACGAGGTTAAACCAGCTCCAAGCCACCGCAGGAGCATGAGCACTGCAATTGCCATGGCCACCATTAATAGGGAAACAGCAACTGCCGCATCTAACTTACCTACGCTGAGTTCCAAGAAAACGGTCGTTGAGAGCACTTCAGTCTTAAAACGGGTCGAACCCGCAAACACAAGGATGGGCCCAAATTCTCCCAATGCCCTAGCCCATGCGATGGTACCTGCGGCGAGCATTCCTCTCCAAGCCTGTGGTAGGGTAACTTTAAAAAAGGCTTGCCCCCGTGAGGCACCTAGTGTTCGGGCAATGTCCTCAGGACGTCCGTCGATTTGGTCAAACGTCACCCGCATCGTACGCACAGCAAAAGCGCAGGCCACTGCAAACTGCGAAAGCACAACGGCTCGCCAGCTATAAGTTACGGGGAAGCCGAGTTGCTCACGAAACCACGAGTCAAGCTCCCACCCGCTGTCTCCAACCAACAACTCTGAAAATGGAAATGGCTGATGAAAAAGAATCAGCAGGCTCAAGCCTAGAACCAAAGGAGGCAAAACGACTGGGATGTCGACGATCGTATCGATAACGCTGCGTCCGGGGAATTTGAAGCGGGACAAAACGTATCCCAACGGCGTAGCCACCCAAAGCGACAGTAGAGCAGCCAGAGTGCAAGTTACCAAGGTGAGCTTAAATGCTGCCTGTATCTCCGGCTTTTGCAGTGCCGCGACGAACTCGGAAGGAGAGGTGAACAAAGCATCTGCCACCAACAGCAACACGATCAACAAAATGAAAGATGCTGAGAGACCGCCCATGGTAAGGAAGAATACAACATCCCTTAACTGACGGAACTGGCTTCGGCGCAAAGGTCGAGTCGATTTCGATTTGCCATTATCCATGGATGTCCATTGCCGCACGCGTCTTCGCCGCTTGGCTATTGCCTTTCTTCGCTGTTCATCGCCGCTGTAGGGCCGTTGCTGGTTGAGCTGTTATCAGAGGTGGCAGCTGCTCTTGTCAGTTGCCATTGAAAACCTTCAGAAGCAAACACCTCCTGGCTTTCGGCCGAACAGATTTGTTCAAACAAACGCGATGCCAAATTTGGATACTTCGTTTCGCGAGCGATCGCCCAGGGTTGCGTTGCTGTTGAGCACGGAATGTCTTGAATTCGCACCGCATCCAACACATCACCCGAGCCAGTGGCGTTGCTCAAGTAGACAACAGCGGCATCGAGTGAGCCCGTTCGCAGCTGATTCACCAGCATGTCGCCCGTGGGAGTCTGCACGGTCACATTGGACATCAGTTCTTGTTGCATACCTGTCTCGCGAAACACATTCTGCGTAATCCAGCCCATCGCACACTGCTTCTCGTGCCCAATGCCAACCCGCAGCCCTTCAGAAGTGAGGTCACGAAGTGAACCGATTTTCATGGGATTCCCTTTTGGAACTAGGATGACCAGTTCGTTCTGGGAAACATCCACCGGTTCGGGGAAAATGTCTTGCACTTGCTGCATAAATTCAACATCGCAAGCGAAATAAGCATCTGGCTGCATGCCACCTTTCATTTGGGCGACCAGGATACCGCAACCATTGTAAACGCGAGAAACTGTAACTCCTTCCCGCTTTTCGAATTCGACAATTGTCTCTTCAATTGCAGGACGCAACATTGATCCAGCAAAAACGGATAGCTCTGGTGTGTCTGCCCATTCGTCACCATGGGTAACCTGAAATCCATGCTCGGCGTAAGTCTTCAAACCTTGATCGCGAGCTGTCACAAAGCGGGCAAAGTGCAACGCGGCAGAGGGTGTTTCAGTCGACGCAAGAACGCCAAGCGACACCTGAGAAGTTGCTTTTCCCAGTTCTTTTACTGGCACGAATTCCAAATCATCATAGGGGTGTAGAACGACGTCATAGACAATTCCCACGTCAGCTGCACCGACTTGGATGTCGGCTGCAACCTCGGTCACGGTGCCTCGGAATGCCGCCGTTGCATCTGAGAGTGCTTCCCAGCGGTCAATTTCACCAAGGATCTGCTTCGTCAGCTTCGCAACTGCAGCAGCTTCTGGATTCGCCTGAACTAGCCGCACATCACCAGACGTTAGTTGCTCGAGACTCTTGAGATTCATTGGGTTGCCTCTCTCCACCACCAGGCCTGCCTGCATCTTGGCAATCTCAAGGACTTCTCTTACGAGCCCTTTGTCTTTGGCTGTCTCTAGGAAACTGTCATCGGCTGGAAGATAAAGGTCTCCTTTGCCGGTAAGCTCGAGACGCGCGAGCAAAGTTTGAGAGGGGCCGTATTCGACGTCAATTCTTGTCCCGGTCAGAGCTTCGTAGGCTTTGCAAATCGGCTCAAGGACCGCTTGATTGCTGGCAGCACAGTAGACGTGCAAGTCGCCTCTGCTCTCACCAACATCTTCCGAGCTAAGCTCCGACACGTTTTCGCGCGTTGGCTTGCGGCCATCTCCCGTGCTGAGCGACCAGATCAGTGCACCCATAAGTGCGAGAGAGCAGACAGAAACAAAAAGAGCCTTAGCCATTGTCTAATTCCTCCTCAAAACTCCCTCGACCTCACATGTCCATTGGGCGACAAGTGCCACTAGGCAGTTCAGGCCGTACGTCCACTCAGGCAATGTAATAGTTCCGAATAGACTCGACAATCATCTGAGGCTGCGTAGGCGAGGGGATTGTTGACGATGCGCATCGCTTTGGCTCCCGTTTTGGCTGATGCCCGCGTCCTTCTTGAATTATGTATGAAGTCTGTGGGAAGAAAGTTTAAACCTTCGCGAGAAAAGCTATGTTGACGTCTCTGTGGAAATTTGGAAGCGAACAGAAGTTAAGTTTGGAGCGAGTCGAAGAGCATGAAGATAGCTGCAGTGATATTCGCGGTGTCGATAGCTGTGTCAGTTCCGACCGCTGGCAATTTAGCCGTTGCCGCAGATTGGACGACATACTTAGGTAACAACTCTCGTAACGGAGCTTCCGATGCAGAATTGGGTTCGAACCTGCATCTTCAATGGACCTATCGCTCTCAATCAAGACCTGAACTAGCTTGGTCTGGGCCCCGCACGGTGCCGATTGAGGGCCACGTTATGTTGCATCGTGTCAATTTTGATGCCGCCCCGCAGACATTACTGGTAGGAGACCGAATCTACTTCGGTAGCACCGTTGATCACAAAATGCATTGTCTTGATGCTACTTCCGGGGCAACCATTTGGGCCTTTTACACCGATGGTCCCATTCGCTTAGCACCTACCTACGCCAACGGAAAACTGCTGTTCGGCTCCGACGACGGCAAGGTCTATTGTCTCGATGCTGCCACAGGAGAAACAATTTGGAGTCGCCGTGTTGGACCGAAAGACGATCGATTGCTTGCGCGAGGAGAAATGATCTCCCGGTGGCCTGTACGTACTAGCGTGCTGGTAGACGGAGAAGTTGCTTACTTTGGCGCAGGCGTGTTTCCGCATGAGACCGTTTACCTTTGCGCGGCGAAAGTGGAAACGGGCGAAATTCTTTGGCGCAATGACCGCATCAGCCAGCAGGATGCGGGGCGCAACGACCTATCCCCCCAGGGCTACTTGCTGGCAGGCGACGAACATCTCTATGTACCGAGCGGTCGCTCACTGCCTGTTGCCGTTTCACTTGAGAGTGGAGAGATCGTTTTTCAACGCAAGTACTCATGGCGTTCTACTGCTGGCGGCGTAGTTGGCGGCACCAAGGCTCTCCTTGGTGATGGACAAGTCTACGCTGGCGGTCCACACCATTTTCTGGCGATGGACGACCAGACTGGCGAAGTCGGCGAAGCATATATCGGTGGCAGGCGAATGGTTCTATGCGATGACGTCGCATATTTGCTGGATGGCACTAAAGTGTTTTGTGTGGACAGGGCCGAACACGCCGCTGCGAGCCAGAAGAAGCAAGAGTGGTTTCTCAGAGCACGCGAGGTCCGCCGCGAGCAAGAAAAGCTGGCGGAAGCAAAGGCAAAAATGGCAGATTACGCAGGGGTCGGGATCGTCTGGGAAACCGAATGCCAGCTCGATGGAGCCATGATTGCAACCAAGGACTTGCTCTTCGTCGGTGGAGAAGGCCAGGTGATCGCCTTCGATCGCGACACGGGTAAACAGCTTTGGGATTACGCCGTAACTGGCAAGGCAATGGGCCTTTCGGTAAACGACCAGACTTTGGCGGTTAGCACCGATAGCGGCCAAGTGTATGCATTTGCCGCCTCAAAACCGGAAACGGCCCAGCAGTGGCCACTGCCCTTTTCCAAGCCGTTTTCCGCGGACGAGAAACAGAAGTTTTTTGAGGACGCGGCTCGAGAAATACTCAACTTGACCAACCAACACACTGGCTTTGCCCTAGTGGTTGGCACAGGAGAAGGTCGGCTCGCTTACGAACTCGTGAATCAGAGCGAGCTCCAAGTCTTCGCTATCGAGCCCAATCCCAGACGAGCCCGCGAATTGCGGGCATATTTTGCTCTCGCCGGCATACATGCGACCCGACTTACGGTAGTGGAATGTCCCTTAAAGAAGATTCCTTTCGCCAACTACTTCGCCAATCTCATCGTTTCCGAGGAGCAACTTGTTTCTGGCGAACCACCATGCCAACCAGTCGACTTAGCAAGGTTCATCAAGCCCTGTGGAGGAATGCTGGTACTTGGAAAGCTGCCAGCGAACACGACCAAGAGCCAAGCAAGTGAGAACCAAAACTGGCTGTCGGGCCTGCTATCCTCCAGCGAAGGCGAAACCGTCCAGACGGGAGATTGGCAGTACTTCCGTCGTGGAAAGCTTCCAGGCGCGGGTGAGTGGACGCACCAATACGGGGATCCTGCCAACACTTCGTTTGCGAATGACCATCGCATCCGTGACGGCTTGGGGGTTCTGTGGTACGGAGATCCTGGACCTAGCGCGATGATCAATCGTCACGAAGCTGCGGGTGCTCCGCTCTCAACCAACGGACGCATGTTCATCCAAGGGACCGATAAAGTTATGGCCTACGATGCCTACAACGGTAACTTCTTGTGGGAACTCGAGAATCCCGGGGCAATTCGTACGGGAGTGTTCAACAATCGCGAAACGCACAATTTGGCTGCCAATGATGACACCTTATTCATGGCGATTGAGAACGAAGTTCAAGCGCTTGATGCCGCCTCTGGACAGCTCGCACACCGCTACACAGTTCCTGAATCACAAGACGGACTTGCTCGCGCCTGGGCGTACGTTTCCGTAGAAGGTCGTCAGCTCTTCGGAACGAATACAGTGCGACAGGAACTGGAAGAGAAAATGAGACGCCGCGGCCTGACGATCAGTAGCCAGACCGAAGCTATTTTCGCTTATGATCTGGACAGCCACGAACTCCAATGGACCTATCGCGGCGACAATATATTGCACACGACGATCGCCATTGGCCCTGACAATGTGTTCTTTATCGACAGTGCAATCACACCTGAAGAACGTCAGGCCCTCTACCAACGCGATAAGGATGAGCTCAAAGCCTTGACAGGCGAAGCCGCCGCACGAGCTGAGAAAGAGATGAAAGAGCTCGACGCAAGAATCGCGGTCTGTTTAGATCGACAGACTGGTAAGGTCGTTTGGAAAAAAGCGGTTGATGTCACCGATACAACCAATGTTAGCGCTGGCGGTGGCAGCCTCACCGTAATGTATTCAGATGGGGACCTATTGCTTTGCGGTGCGAACGCGAACGGGCATTACTGGCGGCAGTTCTTGGCGGGTGAGTTCGAAACCCGAAAGTTGATTGTGCTAGATGCGGCTAGCGGTGAACAGCTCTGGGCAAAAAATGCAAACTATATGAATCGCCCAGCCATCATTCAGAATCAGGTCTTTGCCGAACCTTGGGCGTTCGATCTCAAGACGGGTGAAACGAAGAAAAGGCCTCACCCGGTGACTGGCAAAGAAAGCGATTGGCGCTTTAGTCGGCCAGGACATCATTGTGGCGTCATTACCGCTACGCCCAACATGATGTTTTTCCGCTCTGGCTTCATTGGCTATTACGATCTCTATGCAGACAGTGGCACCCAGCATTTTGCTGGCCAGCGACTAGGTTGCTGGGTCAATGCAATCCCGGGAAACGGGCTTGTGATGATTCCTGAGGCAAGTGCAGGCTGTGTCTGTCAGTTTTCGATAGCCTCCACGGTAGTTCTCGAACCAAAATCCGAGACACAGTCATGGGGAATCCAAAGCGCAGTCGGAGACACGACGCCAGTGGAAAACCTGTTTATCAACCTGGGGGCGCCTGGCGACCGGACCGATTTGGCAAAAAGAACTTGGTTCGGCTTCCCGCGACCGAAAGCGGTGGGACGGCTCGAGTACGTATTTGACATTCCAACTGAGTTTTCCGACGGAGGAGGCTGGTATAGCGAGAATCCTGAATCGCTCGGAATGGGCGCTTCACCACTCCGCTGGGTCTGCGCTTCAGGAGCAAGAGGATTGCAGCATTTCGAAGTCAATTTGCTTGGTCCCGACGATCCGGCCTCTCGCTACGACGTCAAGCTCATCTTCATGGGGATGCACCAAAACGAAGTTCAAGATTTGGACATCAAATTTCAAAACGCTTCAGCCTCCGGCACAACGAGTTTTCTCCTAGATAGTGATGGGGGCCCCTGCGTTGTGAGAGAGTTTCCATCCATTGACGTGAAAGATCTGTTGGAGTTTGACTGTCGCGTAGCAGGTGATGCACCTTTGCCACAGCTCGCGGCAATCGAAATCAAGCGGTCCAAGTAGCTTTCCTTCCTAGTTCTGAGTAATCAACCACATGCGGTCATCCATACTTCCCGTCGTTGCTTTCCTGCTAGCCGCAGGAACCGCGATTGCTTGTCAAGTCCCTGTTTTTCGTTACGCATTCGAACAGTGGAGTCCAGACCAGTACCACGTCTTGATCTTGACAGACAGCGACAAGAAAAAGTTAGACACTTTGGTGGACGAACTTGGTCTTGGGAAAGAGCTTAGTAAGCGGGCCAACGTAGAAATGGAAGTCGTGACTCCCGACACAAGTCCCACGGCAGCACGGCTGTGGAAAAAGCACAACATTGATGGTGAGCCGATCGCGGTTACGTTCTTCCCTAGCCGTGCAAAAGGCATTGGGGGATCGGTCGCACATGTGGGACCGGCATCCCCCGATGGTCTCAAAGGCATCGTGGACTCGAAGGTTCGGCGGGAGGTTAGCAAGCGACTTGTACAAGGAGAATCGGCCGTTTGGATATTGCTCGAAAGTGGCGATCAGAAAAAGGACGACGAAGCGCGAGCAATCCTTGAGAAGCAACTTGCCGAAGACGCCAAATGGCTGGAACTGCCAGCACCGCAAGAGATGGAAATCAAGCCAGAAGTGCTCGACAAAGTTAAGGTGAAGCTTCGGGTTGATTTCTCGATTATCAGTCTGTCGGCGGATGACCCCGACGAGCAATTCTTGGTCAACGCTTTGCTTAATAGCGAAGAAGACCTGCGGCAATTTGATGAGCCTATTGCCTTTCCCATTTTTGGCCGCGGCCTCGTTCTCTATGCCTTGGTAGGCAAGGGGATTGCCTCGGACAACATCCGCGGCGCATCCAAATTCATCTGCGGTCCTTGCTCATGCCAAGTGAAAGAGCAGAACCCTGGATTTGATATGTTGATGCAACACGACTGGGATGTAGCCGTAGGCGACGTCAAAATCAGCTCTCCATTGCCCACAAGTAGTTCAGTTCCCGAATTGGTCCCTATCCCATCTGGAAGAGCAAGTCGTTGAACCAGTCAAAAACTCAAGAACCAACCGGTCTACTCAAAGCTTTCGATGCCAACCAGACTCTGGAAAGGAAAACCATGGCTTGCTATTGTCGACATTGTTCGGCTGCGGCACTAAGTGCACCAGCATTTCTCGTGCTTCTAGTTGTATGTGCAATTAGCTCACTTGGCATTTCTCAATCTTCTTTCGCCGAAGACTGGCCGATGTGGCGGTTTGACGCGCACCGCTCAGCAGTTTCCCCAAATCAAATCCCACAAGATCTGCAGCTCGTTTGGAAACGAAGCTTCACTCCACGAAAACAAGCTTGGGATGATCCGCTAAACCTAGATTTGATGACTTACGATCGAAGTTTTGAACCGATCGTCAAAGATGGCAGAATGTTTATCGGATTCAATGACAAAGATAAGCTTCTGGCACTGGATGTCGTGACGGGACGGACTCTATGGACTTTCTATACCGATGGTCCCATCCGAATGGCTCCGGTCGCCGAGCAAGACTTCGTATTCGTTTGCAGCGACGATGGCTATCTTTATTGTATCAATGCAAAAACTGGGGAACTCAACTGGAAGTTCTCGGCCGCACCAAACGGCCAAAAAGCCTTGGGCAATCAACGGATCGTATCCGCTTGGCCAGCCCGTGGTGGGCCGGTTGTTAGGGATGGAACGGTTTATTTTGCCAACAGCATCTGGCCCTTTATGGGAACCTTTATTTGTGCTTTGGACGTGCACAGCGGCAAAGTCCAGTGGATCAACGATAGCACCGGCTCGATCTACATTAAGCAGCCGCATAGCGCTCCAGCGTTCGCAGGCGTAGCACCTCAGGGCATGTTGGTTGCCACCGAAAAGGAACTCGTTGTGCCTGGCGGGCGAAGCGTTCCTGCCGTTTTCGATCGGGCAACGGGTGAACTCAAGTACTTTCATCTGAACGAAGGAGGCAAAGGAACGGGAGGCTCGTTCGTTGCAGTCGACAATTCGAATTACTACGTACACACCCGTGGACGTGGAACCCGAGCGTTTGACTTGGACAGTGGAGACAAAACTGCCTTTCTTCCCAACGAACCGGCAATCGCCCAACAGACGTTGTTTTCAGGTGAAACGACTGAAGATGGACGTGAAGTGATCCGAGCCTACGACACTCGGGTTGATCACAACCTCGCGCGTGAGCCACTATGGCAAATCGATGTCGATGGCCAGCATGACATGATCATAGCCGGCAAACATTTGATTGCCGCCGGGGGGCGTGACATCTCGATTGTTGCTCTCGAGGGAGACGTGGGCGCAGGTGAATTTTCCGGTGGCGAACTAGTTCGCTCCATTGAGACCACTTCCGTTGTCAAACGGTTGCTGGTTGCGTCGAATCGCCTTTTCGCGGTTACCGAAGCTGGCGAAGTCCTCGCCTTTGGGGTGATTTCCAGCGAATCAAGCGAACTGCCTTCAATGGACTCCCAAGATTCTCCAGCTGCAAGAACGGTCAGCTACATTCCGAAGGCCGTCCCAACTGAGGCCGCGAAGAAGGTCTACGAACTTCTGGCGTTGGGCGATCCCCAGGGGTACGCCTACTGGTACGGGGAATGTGAACCAGCCCTGGCAACTGCATGGGCAAAGATCAGTCCCTTTGAGCAACTAGCAATCATCGATTCTTCGTCGGAACGCGTGGCCGGACTTCGCGCTCGGCTAGACCGTCTCGAGGCTTACGGCCAAGTGACGGCACACGTTTCGACTCCTAAAGAATTCTTGGCTCCGGAGTTCACCGCGCAGATGGTTTTTGTCAACGCGAAACTTTCGGCAGAGCTCGATCCAATAGAGCTTCAGTCAATCTTCAAGTCAGTCCGACCCTACGGCGGCAAGGTGGTCCTACTTGGCGACCAACTATCTGAAGAACGGACTCAATGGCTCAATGAACTCGAACTAGAGCAAGCTGAATTCCATCAAGATTCGCTAGGCGTGGTAGTTACAAGAGTTGGCGCCTTGCCTGGCTCAGCCGATTGGACTCACCAATATGGCGATGTTGCGAACTCGATCAAGTCCGACGACAGCCGCGTCAAACTCCCGCTCGGAATTCTCTGGTTCGGCGGAAGCAGTAACATGGATGTCTTGCCACGGCATGGTCATGGCCCACCTCAACAGGTTGTCGGTGGCCGCCTATTCATTGAAGGCATGAGCAGTCTGAGCGCTCGCGATGTCTACACGGGGCGTGTCCTCTGGACTCGCAACTTTGGCGACCTAGGAAATTACGATGTCTATTACGACTCGACTTATGAAAACACCCCGTTGAACCCCAAGTACAACCAAGTCCACATACCAGGTGCCAATGGTCGCGGAACAAATTACGTCGTGACGGAAGATCGCGTCTATATTGTCCAAGGCAATCGCTGCCTGATACTGAATCCGAACACTGGCGAGGACTTAGGTGAGATCAAGTTGCCAGCGGAGGCTTCGGGAGAAACCGCGGAATGGGGTTATATCGCCGTCTATGAAGATCTGCTGATTGGCGGATTGGGTTTTGCAATGTATCGCGATCAATTCTCGCTCGAATTTGAATCCGACGCTCAGCTAAGATACTCTCGTAAAGGCTTTGGCTCAAAAAGTCTCGATCGCGCCGCGAGCCGAGCACTCATCGCATTCGATCGTTACAGCGGAGAACAAGTTTGGCGTGTCGATGCAACGCACAGCTTTTGGCACAATGGCATCGTCGCAGGCGGGGGAAAAGTCTATTGCCTGGACCGTCACCCCAGAATGATCGAAGAGGCCTTGCAGCGACGCGGCCAGGCATTGCCGGATACCTACCGCATCGTAGCTCTCGATGCCTCTAATGGCGAAGTAGCTTGGGAAGTCAAAGAGTCCATCTTTGGGTCTTGGCTAGGCTACTCGAAGAAACATGATGTCTTGTTGCAGGCTGGCGCGCAAGCAAGCGATCGACTGTACGATGAAGTGGGCCAAGGAATGCGAGTCTATGATGCTGCAGATGGTTCCCTACGATGGTCCAAAGATCAGTTGCAGTATTCCGGTCCGTGTGTATTGCATAACGATCTCGTCATCACCAACGCGAACTCGTATTCAGAGTCAGCGGGCGCGTTCAACCTACTGACTGGTAATCAGTGGATGACTAAGAATCCGATAACAGGTACCATCGAGCCATGGAAAATGACTCGGGCCTACGGCTGTAACTCGATCATCGCAAGCGAAAATTTGCTCACGTTTCGCTCAGGTGCAGCTGGATACTACGATTTACTTTCTGATTCTGGCACCGGTAACTTGGGAGGTTTTCGCTCCGGCTGCACTTCAAATCTGATCGCAGCGAATGGCGTTTTAAATGCTCCAGATTACACGCGGACTTGTAGTTGCTCCTATCAGAATCAAACTTCGCTGGCTCTCGTCCCCATGCCGGACATAGAGACGTGGAGTGTTCACCGTGTCGTTGCTGGAAGGGTTGAAACGCCTGTACCTGTTGAGAATCTGGGGCTGAATTTTGGAGCTCCAGGCGATCGACGCGGCCAAGATGGCTCGCTGTGGGTCGAGTATCCAACCGTGTCCGGAGACCCATTGGCTTTGTCGATTGAAGTCAATGAAACTGCGACGCCATTTCGACGTCATACCTCCTCGGTTTCTGGACTTGCAGAACCCGAAAGTAGCTACGACTGGGTATACGCTTCGGGATTGATGGGCGTCAGCCGGATTGACATGGGGCTGATCCTGGAACCTAGTGCAGAGCAAGGTGAGGTGAAAGCTCAGGAATTCTCATCAGGCCCAGCTGGCAAGTATGAAATCGAGATGTTATTCGCTGCCCCTGGTGAGACGGATTGTCATTTCGAAGTACTAATTGTTGGGACGAAGCAAAGACAACGAATTGACTTATCCGAGGCTGAAGGCAGCAAGGGCGTAGTTCGATGTCGATTCAAGGACGTCAAGATCGACGAACGCCTTTCAATTAGTGTCGAAGCAATAGAAGGTGAACCTATGATTTGCGGTTTGCATGTCAAACGTACCAGTCATTAACATCCTGAGAAATCATCAAGTTATGGAACGAGAGTTGGATTTAGTACTTGGACATTGCTGGCTCAATCTGGGTGGCCCAGGCTAGGATGCCGCCTTTCAAATTAATTGCGTTGTCGAAGCCATTGCGGCGCAGCACATCAACTGCCTTAGCGCTTCGGCCCCCACTCTTGCAGTGCACAATTAGCGGTACGTTCTTTGGAACTGAATCGAGCTTCCCTTCCAATTCGGATAGTGGGATAAGCGTGCCACCCAGCGTACAAATTTCCTGTTCAAACGCTTCCCTAACGTCGAGCAAGAAATGACTCTCGCCTGACATCCTAAGCTGCTGAAATCTTTCAACGGTCCATTCAGGTAATTCTGTTCCGTCCACTGGTTGGACTTCACAGGCTCTCGTTTCAATCTCTTCGAGTTCGTGAATGGTGCGATGCTGGCCGCAAACTTTGCATTTCGGATTTCTTTCGATATTGAGTTTTCGAAACTCCATATTCATTGCGTCGACGACTAGTAGCCTACCTGACAGTGTTGTACCTGCATTCAACAATACCTTGATAGCCTCTGTCGCTTGGATCGTACCAATCAACCCTGGCAAGACACCGAGCACACCTGCTTCGGCACAACTCGGAGCAAGATCAGCTGGCGGTGGCTCAGGGAAAAGGCAACGATAGCATGGCCCACCGTCAAAATTAAATACAGAAGCTTGTCCCTGGAAACGAAGTACTGCCCCATAACAATTGGGTTTACCCAGCAGTACGCATGCGTCATTGACCAAATATCGAGTGGAGAAATTATCAGTTCCGTCGATTATCAGATCGAAATCTCTTGAGATTTCTAGGCCGTTTAGCGCATTGAAGCGTTCGTAGTACGTTTCAATCGCAACGTTCTGATTCAGGGATTTGATAGCGGCCGCCGCAGAGTCAACTTTGGCTTGGTGTTGCCAGTCAGTGGTATGAATAATCTGACGCTGTAAGTTGGAAAGGTCTACTTGGTCCGCATCTACCAACCCCAATTTACCGATCCCAGCGGCGGCGAGGTACATGGCAATCGGGGATCCCAAGCCGCCGAGTCCCACCAGGAGCACCGAGCTTTCCCGGAGTTTGAGCTGTCCAGCTTCACCTACTTCCGGCAAGATCAGATGCCTAGCGTACCGAGAGTACTCTTCTGTTGACAGCCCAACCACATCTAACCTCCTGCAAGTGCGGACACGATCAACAACTCAGTTCCAGCTTTCAAAGGCGATTCTTGTTGGTCTAGATCATGCACTTGCATGTTGTCAACGAACAGATTGACGAAAGGCTGCAAAGCGCCTTCGGAGTCAAGCACGTGGGGTTTCAGCTCGGGGGCCAGAGTTACTAGTTGATCAATTGCTGCTCGCACATATTGCGCTTCCACTTCAACCTCTCGCTCCCCGCCAGCGTGCGCGGACAGGGAGGCTGGCAGAACGACAGTTACTGAATCAGCCATCAAGCTTCCTTTGCGTACAGAGTTCACTTTTGAAATGATCTTAAGCATTATGTTAGGCCGATGCTTGATGCAAGGCCGTCCGTTTCAGGTCCAATCAATCGTAGCCGCCACAGACTGCACAGTCAGGACGCCGTGACACTTTCAGTGTGCGAAAATTCATGTTTCTCAAATCACATTGCAACATGCGCCCCACCAGCGGCTCGCCAATGCCCGAGAGGACTTTGATTGCTTCAACAGCCGCGATACAGGCAATCGTTCCTGATACGGCTCCAAACACCGGAAACTGCCTTGTCCAACTAGGTGGGGCCTCAGGGTACAGGCAGGCTAGGCAAGGAGAGTCGCCTGGAATTATGGTTGTGCATTGGGCCTCCATGTCGTACATGGCACATTCGACCATCGGCTTTCCCTGTGCGACAGCCTGATTGTTAAGAGCAAAACGCTCTTGAAATAGAGGGGCTGCATCAACCACCAAATCAGCTTGGCTGACCAGGCTCTCTGCATTCTCCTCACTCACGTTTTCGCCTAAGCCGACGAACTCAAGACGAGGATTCAATTCCTTCAAGCGCCGCTCGATTGACTCGATGCGAGGTTTGCCGAGCCACACTTCTGAGAGGCGCTTGCGAACGAAGTCGGATTGCTTATGCATGCGCGTACACGGCAAACAGCATTCGCATGTGCTGATGTGCATGTGCATGTGC
>PKCQ01000438.1 GCA_002862265.1 Planctomycetaceae bacterium
GCTATGCCACTAGAGAAATCTCGATGCATTATCAACGATGGTGCCGGAGAGCAGTGGGACGCGGAGGTGGTACAGTGCTTTAATGTCTGGTTAGAAACCAAGTTCGATGCATCGAAGTTAAGAGTCGAGGAGAACTCTCTGATCCCAGTAAATGAACCGATGGAGCGTTTAGTACAAGCTGTGATGACGCTAATTCACTAGTTGGACATTGTGGGACGCACAAATAAGCGAACTACGTTTCGCGCTTGTCCAGCGCCACGATTTGGACAACCATGAACCATATACCAAGAAAGAATGCAGCTATCACTGCATGAAACCATTCAAGAGACATGGAAGACTTTACCTACATCACGCGAATTGTTTAGCGCGTCTTCCATGCGCTTGTACGTGAATTCTGGCTCCTGAATTCACAACGATTGATCTCGTTTGATGAAACGTCGAGACCGACCTTTATTATTTCGAGCTCCGTCCTTTGGGCAAATGAGAAAAAAATATTCTCGCTGCACCGCTTCGCTAACCATCAAGGCTTAACATAGTGCGGTCCTAATGCTCGCTATGTAGCGATTGTAAGAATTTCGCTTCGATCCGTCGGCGCATCGAGCCCTGATTCTTGCGTTGGATGTTGGCTCTCTTTCGATCTGCCGAGGATTGCTGTGTGAACTATGTTTTTTCCAGAGGGCGAGGTCAAAACAATTGTTCCGCGGGCTAGAAACATGATATTACGAGCGTGACCTGTACTCTCTACGGCTTTACGGACGAGCTTCCGCGATTTGGATGTAGCGGCGGAAAAGATTGCTGATCGAAAGAAATTTCGGTGATACGGAACCGATGAAGAATCTAAAGATTGCTTAGCATACATCTCGAGCCACCATCGCCGCCTTGAAGGTTGTAAACGAGACCTATGATCACTTGATCAATATTGTCGTCTAGCCTTTGACTATTTTCTCCTTAATGAGCACGAGTCGCTTTGCTCTGCTAGATGAAGCTACTGCTGATAAGTCTGCAGTTCATTGAGCTGTTCCGTCTGCTACTTGAAGTCGTCGACAGAGCGTTGGCCCATAAATTCGACGACATCATTGATTTCAGCGACCAACAAGAATTTAGCTATGGGCTATTTGGAGCGCTCTGATTCGCCTAATTGAAAAAGTCGCCGGAGGGCATCTAGCAAGCTAGCGTGTTGCTGACTATCAGCATTCTCTCGCAAAGATTGCATCGGCGGATGCAAGAGTTTATTCACAAGGCGATCAAATGCGACCTGGAGTTCCTTCTTGGTCGCTTCGTCCAAGTCCTTAGCGTCTAACTTGTTGAGTAATCGATCTAGTTCTGACTGCTTGATCCCTTCTGCCTGCTCCCGCAACAACTTGATCGTTGATCCACCGCCCCGATGCGAGGATTCGGACAGAAATCTTTTGGTCTCTTCCTGAACGATCTTCTTGGCCTTTGGCCACTCTGCCTTGCGAGCTTCTATGTTCCGCTGACAGACTTCTTGCAGGTCGTCGACGGTGTATAAATAAGTATCGCCCACGTGGCTGATCTCTGCCTCAAAGTCGCGCGGTACTGCCAAATCCAAAATCAGAACTGCTCGAGCCGGATGAGCACTACGAGCTTTTTGGAATTCTTCTACAGTGACTATCGGTTCTTTAGCACCTGTCGTGGATACGACCATATCCGATGCCATAATTTGCGAATATAGCTTCTCCCAAGGATGGGTTTCGGCTTCAAACTCTGTGGCCAAGGCTTTGGCGCGTTCTAGGCTGCGGTTGATGATCGACATTTTGGTTGCGCCAAAATCCTTGAGATACTTCAGCGTCTCTGTGCCCATTTCGCCTGCACCGATGAGCAATATCTTCTTATCCTCGAATCGCTCAAAGAATTCGGTAGCTATTTCGCTAACCGCCACGCTTGGCACGCTGATTCGCTTTTGGTGTATCTCTGTTTCGTTGGCTACGCGTTTGGCTACCAGCGCTGCTCTTTGAAAGACTCGATGCATGTTTGTGGCTACAGACTCGCCACGACAAGCGAGCTCATATGCCGCTTTGACCTGCGAGAGTATCTGAGCCTCGCCGATGACCATACTGTCCATGCTGGCCGCGACAGTAAACAAGTGATGTATTGATTTTTCACCGCTTAGTGCGGTCGCTCGAGGCTGAAGTTCTGCGAACTCCAGACCATGAAAGTCTGTTAGGAAGCGGCAGAGTTCTTCATGCTGCGGGAAGCTCTTCCTTTCTTGCGATGCACAATATAGCTCTACTCGATTGCAAGTGCTGAGTAAGACTGACTCTGAATTCGGAAAGCGCTGCTTGAACTGCTGCAACGCTTCGAACACCTGATCTTTGCTGAACGCTAACCGCTCACGAAGTTCTACTGGAGTCTCATGATGACTCCACCCTACCATAGTCCAGTGCATCAGCTATTTACCTCGCTGATGATTGATTCCGACGCGCTGGTTGACTTCTGTGCCACGTTACCTTGCCCATGCGATGATACTAGCACGACTCCCAGCACGGCCAACATGAACACAAAGTTGGCGATCACCAGATAGGCACTACGTCGGCCGCCTAAAGAACTCTTGGCCGATATCTCTAGAACGGTTGCTATTAGCGTCCATACAAAGAGGGCTACCGTGGACAGAATCCCGGGGCTTAACCAATCGATACTTCCGGAACGCTGAAGATTGAGTGCTACTCCGCTAAGCATCCCGAAGGCAAGAGCCAACGTTGTCGCAAAGAGACTTAGACGATTCATCGACTGTAAGAACTCTAGCGTAGGTAGTTTTAGCTTGGCCTTCTTACGCCTGCCTTTCGACTTTAAGCGCATCGATTGCAGCAAGTACATCATGCCGAAGGCGACGCCAAAACAAATGAACATCGTACCGACCAACAAGCTTATTCCGTGTACTACCTGCCAGAGCCCTTCACTGGTGGAGACGAAAGGCGTGCCACCGCGCATCAACGTCCCGAGCCCGATCAGTGCAAGAATTAGTGGAATAAGAAACAGGCCGGAAGCGTTTCCCGGATTTCTTATCACTAGGACCATATAGGCTATCGTCAAACACCACGCGGCCACGACGCTCCACTGAAACCAGTCAGCGAGCAGTTTAATATTTGAGGCATCTGAGAAAAACAATGTGTTGACGAGAAATATCGTGTGTGCAAACAGACCTGCTACCAGCATGCAGATAAGCAATGTGTTGCGACCCGGGATCTTTAAATAGACCCGCGCAGCCTCCATGAACATCACTACGAGGTAGCTAAAGACGAAACATGAAACGGTTACTCCCGACAACATGCGACACCTTACTTGCGATATGGACTGCTTTTAAACACGATGCATTAATGCTAGCAGGATGCTTTGCTTGTGTCCTTAATATGAAAACAAGCTAGCCAAATTGGCTAGCTTTGCAAAAGGCGTATCAGGATTTTCCTACTTGATGGGTCTGGTCAACTCTACGACAGCTATGATTCCTTGGTTGCGGATCCAAGACCCACTCTACCCTTTGCAAAACGACTAAGCATCATGTAGCCCACTATTCTTTATCTGCTGACCCTAGTCCCAATCTCCATCTTCGTCGTCATCCTCTTCTTCCTCTCCCCAGTCGTCGTCCTCGTCGTCATCATCGTCGTCCTCTGACCAACCGTCGTCGTCATCGTCGACTTCTTCCCACTCACTTACTTCTTCGAGATCGTCTTCGCCCTCTTCTTCGTCTTCTTCGTCGTCCCATTCGTCGTCGTCTAAATCTTCGAAATCGTCGCCCTCTTCTTCGTCTTCTTCTTCGTAGAAGCCGTCGTTTTCTTCATCCTCTACGGCTGCTGTCGGATGGGCTACGGCCACTGCACTGCTCTTGCTGGTGGCTATTGGATCCATATCCACGGCTGGATTGATGGAAGCTACGCTTTCGTCCATGGAAAGTGTCGAAGTCATTGCAGAATCCTCTGTTTCCGAATGCTCTACAGCTGCGATGGAAGGGGCTGACAAGGGTTCATTAACCCATGACATTCTCGGCAATCGATCAAGCGATCGTAAACCAAACATTTGTAAAAATCGACGTGTTGTTCCGTACAAAAAGGGCCGGCCCAATTCCTCGCTGCGACTATGGATTCGTACCAGCTCGTACTCCATCAGTTGCTTGAGCACTTCGCTACTACTTACACCCCTTATCGCTTCTATTTCGGAGCGTGGAACAGGTTGCCGATAAGCTACCACCGCCAGTGTTTCCATAGCCGTCTGGCTAAGCTTTTGCTGTCCCGGAACATATTCGAACCTTCTCAGCCAATCAGCAAATTGCGCTCTAGTCAGTAGTGCATAGCCTCCGGCTATATCCTCGACTCGGAAAGCTCTGCCCTGCTCATCCAGCTGATGATTTAGCTCGCGAATTAGTGTACGTGCTTCTGTTGCGTCCGCCAACCCAGCCAGTTTAGCTAGTTTGCGCAACGATAAACCTTCCCGTGAGAGGAAAAGTACGGCCTCGAGCCTCTGCAACTTCCCGTGAGGATGTTCCTCCTCCTGCGCTCCTTCCAACGCTCCAGATCGGTCTGTCGATGCTAGATAGTGTATAAAATTCCAATATTGCCGCGATCTGTCTCGCTGTGGATTCAACCCCTTGGCTGCTGGAAACTCCAAGCCCTGATTTGATCCTTTAGGTCCGACACCCTGATGCCTTGGCACTACTGTATTAGCAAATCCTTGCCGCATTTTTCGATTACCGTATAGGGTTCGTTTTCAAACTTAGCGAACAATAATGTTGCAAGTGCTTGACCTAATTGTCCAATAGATTGCCCCTCACCTCAAACTGCTAAAATACGGTGGCTAGGGCCAATTAGCTATTTCCCCTGGATTCTCTGAGTAGATTAATATCAAGATGAATTCTCAGGCTACATCAATTTCGGCGAATAGCCCTGCTCCCTGGCGAGCAAGGATCTCCCGCAACAAGCTCGCTGTTTCCGTCATCGTTCTATTTGTGCTCGCTTTCTTGGGGTTCATTTACTGGCAAACCACATACGTTTCCGGTGTGGAATTTAATACTCGCTCTTTCAGCGTCCGTAAATTCTCGTTCCACCGAGACCCTTTCACCAATAGACAGTGGACGGGGGTAAGGCATGATCCTGGACCCGAGCGACTAATTTGGACAGCTGCGACTTTTAGCTCTACCATTGATCCTGCTATCAGTCCGCTTTTGAATTCTCCATACGCTCGCGACCAATGGGATCTTGTTGAATTCGATCAATCCTTTGTGAGTGACGAACCTTCGATCTTGATCGATCTCTTAACACTGCATGACTCTGGTCACGATTTGAAGTGGCCAACTTGGACGAAGGATCATCCTGCTGAAGCCGCTGAGTTCTGGCCGGTTGTCCAATCTCTGGTCGCCTTGAATCTCTATTCTCGCTTGCCAGACATCTTTGAAATCCCATTACTTGACTTGATTGCCCAGGAGTTCCCTTCCGCTTTGATCGAACGCACCCAAAGCGTGTTGATCGATGAAGCCGAACTTTACATCAAGTCCAACCAAGCCGATAAAGCCAAAGAGCTCGTCCTATTCGGTCTCAAACTTGGACCCAATTACAAGTTGCAAAAACTCTTGCCTTCGACTCGAGCGGAAGTCGAATCGTTCTGATGAATTCCATTTATTTCGACAACAATGCTACTACGTGTTTAGATCCTGTAGTAGCCGACAAAATGCACCAGCTGCATTTGATGGGTATCTATAATCCGGCCAGTCAACATCGGCTCGGTCGACAGGCACTTAGTTTTCTCGAAGAAGCGAAACAACAGATCCTAGAAGCTGTCGGTGCACCATGCAGTTCCATGGATTCGGCTCAGATTATCCTTAACAGCGGCGGCACTGAGTCCAACAACCTCGCTGTATTTGGACTTCACCAGCAGCAACCTGGTTATGTCTTCGTTGGCGGTACGGATCACCCTAGCGTTATTGAAGCTGGTAGACACATCGCTGGCTCTCAAGATCGCTTCCGAGTTCTGCCTACCGACTCGCTTGGCATTTGTGATTTCGATGTACTTCAGTCTTGGCTTGCCGAGATTCACGACAAAGGCGAAGTCGTTTCCTGTGTTAGCGTCATGCTCGGCAACAATGAAACTGGAGTGCTGCAAGATCTAAAGTGTATCTCTCAGCTCTGCGCTAAATACGATGTTCCGGTGCACTCTGATATTGTTCAAGCTCTTGGTAAATCGCCTATCAACATGCAAGATCTTGGGCTGTCGGCTCTTACACTAACCGGCCACAAAATCCACGGTCCGGTTGGTATTGGTGCGCTCATCCTTGCATCCGACGTTAAAATCGATCCGATGATCATTGGTGGTGGTCAGCAACTTGGTTTGAGAGCTGGCACTGAGCCAGTCGTACCTGCTGTTGGCCTTGCTAGTGCCGTAAGTGAAATTATTGGAGCTCTCGACAAAGGTCATTACGAAGAACTTCGCTTGCTGCGAGATCGATTTGAAAGCCGTCTTCGAGAGAGCTGCGGTGCGGTTGTGATTGCTGCTGACGCACCAAGATTACCGCATACGTCTAATCTTTCCTTCCCTGGAATTGATCGCCAAGCACTGCAAATGGCCCTCGATTTAAACGGTTTGGCCTGTAGTACCGGGTCGGCTTGCTCCAGTGGTTCCGGCCGTCCGTCGGGTTCATTAGTTGCTATGGGCCTACCTATCGAGACTGTTGAAGGATCTCTCAGGTTTAGTTTTTCCAGGTTTACAACCGCCGATGAGATCGATCGCGGTTTGCTATTGATTGAGAAAGCCATCGAAAAGTTTCGCACTGCCGCTTAGGTTGTCGCTATTCTTTCCCTGTACTTGATGCCGTGAATTCGTCTGCTACTTCTAAAATCCCACTTGAGCAGCCTGCTTCTATTCGTCGTTTGCTGCCTAACTTGGACGGTCCAGGATGGATGCTGCCCTACTATGTGGTTGGCTATGAGAACCGGAATTTATTGCACTTGTTTGATGAGTCTCTCATCGCCCACCTCCAACACCGCTCACCGATTGTTCTCTACGGCGATCACGGTACAGGTAAAACGGCTTTGTCCGTAGCTCTTGCCATCCTTTGGTCTCGCACGACTGGCCTACGTCCTCTCACTTTCTGCACTGGTTCTTCCTTTGCTGAGGATCATCTAGCTGCCATCGAAAGCGATGACCTCGATGCGTTTTATCATCGCTTTCGCCAGTGCAAGGCTCTTGTCGTCGATGATGTTGATTCGATTGCCACCAAGCCTGTCGCACAACGTGAACTTGTTCAAGCACTTGACCTTCTCGGTCAAGCTCAAGCTCCTGTTCTCCTAACATCCACCAAACTCCCTGTTTCACTCGAATCGCTATTGCCGGCTTTATCCAGTCGGCTTTCCGCTGGACTTTCACTACGAATACATCAACCCGCTAGTGCTACTCAAGCGGCTATCCTGGAAGGACTTGCTGAAGAAATCGACCGTCACTTGAAGCGTGAGCTACTCCTGGCTTGCTCTGAGTCTCTGGGAAGCACTGTACCTGCTACTATGCTGAAAAACTTGGTTATTATTGCTCATCAAAATCGTTACGCCGATGGCTCTTTTAACGTCGAGCTTGTTCGCCAATTAGTGATGCAAATGATCGACGGTGATTCGCTTACTATCGCTGACATCGCCAAACGTGTTGCTCGTACTCTACGCGTCAAAATCAGCGATATGCGTGGCTCTACGCGACAAGCCCACATTGTTCGGGCTCGCGGTCTGGCCATCGTTCTAGGCCGACGCTTGACCCATAACAGCCTCCAGCAAATCGGTGAATATTTTGGCGGCCGCGATCACTCCACTATTCTCCATGCCCATCGAAAAACGGAATCTGCTCTGTTAGCCGATGCGGAACTGGCCAAAGCCCTATCTGATTTGCAGCAAGAACTGCTTCAAAAGTAAGTTGAAAACTTGTTAAATCTCTGTAGAGCCGCGTAGAGTTTCCTCTAGCTTTCCGCCACGGTCTTCTCTTCACTCTACTCTCTGTCAAAATCTCAGCTACTTATCGTCGCTCGTTGACACCTAGCGAACGATTACGCTACATCTTTCCCACTGTCAGTAGTCGGTCTATATCGTTCTTCGGTCCTTAGATTTGTCCGCGTCTGTTAGACTTTGATAGCATGTGGAAAAGTCTATATCACTTCGTACTACTACTACTACTAAATATTTAAATATAGGAATCTGGTCGTAAAGAACTTATTTTGCGTCGACCATCTTCTGTAGACGCTAGCCAACCTGTAAAACACTTCGTTTAGACCTCGGGCACACTGCCCCTAGGCAAATCCTGTGTTCGATGGAGAAGCGTTCCTCTACAGTAGAGAAAGCAGCTTCGTATAAGGCCAAAAAGGCTGACAGCGCCGACGGAAGGTTTAGCGTCATGAAAATCTCTTGCAATCGTGAACAGTTATCGGGTGCTTTCCAACTAGCGGCTAGCGTGGCTCAAATGCGGAGCCCAAAAGAGGTGCTGCAATACGTAAAAGTCGACGCTAGCGAAGACAAAGTGACTTTGATGGCGACCGATATGGAAACGGGAATTCGTATAGAGGTAGACGGAGTAGAATTACAAACAGCAGGCCGAGCACTGTTGCACGTGGGCCGTGTCGGAATGATCCTTCGCGAAAGTAGCGATGAGAAGCTAGAGTTTGAATGCGATGGTACGACAACGGTCGTCAAAGGACAGCACAGCGAATTCAATCTGCCAAGTGTGAATCCGGACGAGTTCCCGAGCATCGTGGGCTTCGAAGAAGAAAAGTATCATGAGATCCCAGCTCGACTGTTCAAGGAGATGGTCAAGCGAACATCCTTTGCGACTGATCCAGACAGCTCACGATTTGCACTAGGCGGTGTACTACTAGAACTGCATGGTGAAGATGTTTTGGCGGTTGGCACCGATGGGCGACGCCTGGCTCGCATGACTGGTAGTGGAACGAATGTTGGTAGCCATGAAACAACCGCAAGCACAACAATCATTCCAACCAAGTCGTTGACTTTGATGGAACGATCGATAGGCGACAAGGAAGAAACCGTCCACATAGCTTGCCGCGAAAACGACGTACTTCTAAGAACAAGTCGCTGCACAATCTATTCACGACTGGTCGAAGGTCGTTACCCTAACTGGCGACAAGTTATTCCTAGTCGCGAAGACTCGGTAATAATCGATATGGTGGTAGGTCCATTCTACAATGTGATTAGACAAGCATCGATCGTAGCGGATCAAGAGACGCGAGGATTGGACTTCGAATTCTCAGAGGGCACTCTATTGCTTTCGGCTAGCACGGCCGACTTGGGGCAGAGTCGTGTAGAGATGCCGATAGAATACGACGGCGAGCCGATCAAGATGAAGCTGGACTATCGCTACATAGGTGACTTTTTAAAAGTTCTAGATTCAGACGCTCAATTCAAGATGGACGTAGCGTCGTCGACGCAACCAGCATTGATGAGCACCGAAGACGGGTACGCTTACGTAGTCATGCCAATGGCTCTAGATGCTTAACTTATAGATCGTATAGATTAGTCGATTCATCAAGTTGATCTTAGCATTGGCAAGATCTAGATTGGAAATAAATCCAGAGAACTTGATAGATGTTGTTGAGTGCATAGGAAGCGAAGCCTTGCTTCCTGAGCGTTGTAGCTTCTGTATTTAGTAGGCGTGAAAGAGCGGCGGTATACAGCGTTCTGTATGTCATGGACCTTTGGCAAATGAAATGGTTAGAGCCAGCAGCATAAGTGGCTATCAGTTGCGCCTTCTCCATAGAGCAACTCGCGTACTTGGTCAACGATGGAGACGGGTAGCAGCGGCAGAGGTAGAACCTTTGACGCACAGTAAGGCGAAGACAGTCATGACATAGGCTAGCCTTTTACTCTGGGTAGGTGTGTTAGCAATCTGGTGGAAGAACTTATCGAAACCTATTAAGACTGGATTAGCTAACTCTAGCTTGGTACCGGAAAGGGTTAGAAATTGATGAAAAGGCACCTAACCCAGACATCTTCAAGCGAAGATACCTTTCAAGACTTTATAGCGCAGATGGGAGATACTGGCAGCACAATGGATATATAGCGTACGACGAAGGTTTAGGACGGTGCTTATCGGGGAGAAGGATGGAAGTCTTACGTGAAAGATGGGGACGGAGAGTGGAAGTAGGTGGAGGAACAGGAGGAGAGCGAGACGAGCGATTCTTCCGTCGCAGAAGGAAGCCCGTCTGAAAAAGGAACAGCAAGACTCTTTAGGTAACTAGGTGGAACGGTAGTTGTCAAGGAACGCAGGAAATCATCACTTAGTAACCAGTCCGAGGGAAAATAGAATCGTCGCACTATCAGGAAGATAAGATGACACCAACAAATCAACAGAACGAAGCGGCAAGGAACGAAGTTAAAGAAAACTCGCCAGTAAAGAAGTGCGGTACCGGAGAGAATCCAGGGCGAGTGGCATGTCCGGTATGCGGCGGATCACTGATGGAAATAAGGGCCAAATTTCAATGCACGCGTTGTCATCGCATCTGTGAGACTTGCTGCGAAGGGAGCCGAAAGTAATTTTTAGGGGGGGGGGGAGCGAAAACTCCCGGGCTCTTAACATAGTCCACGACCGAAGAATGGCGTTTCTTGCCAACGCAGGCGCAAGTCATAGCCTCTCAAGGAGTATCCATAGATGACCATTAGTGCCTTTATGGAAAGACACTATCTACACTTTAACGCACGAGAAACATTGGCGGCAGCGAAGTCCTACCGAGAGTTTAGTCAATCAGGCGGCAAGATGCTGGTGTCACTCGCAGGAGCGATGAGCACCGCCGAGCTAGGTATATCGCTAGCGGAGATGATTAGGCGAGACAAGGTGCATGCGATTAGTTGCACGGCCGCAAACCTAGAAGAAGACATCTTCAACTTGTTCGCTCACAACGAATATAGAGTTATCGAAGACTGGCGAGCCCTCAGTGCCAAAGACGAAGTAGCGCTCCAAGCCGACGGATATAATCGCGTCACGGATACTTGCATACCAGAAACGGTGATGCGTAACATCGAATCTCATTTGACTCAGTATTGGTCAGCCGCTGCAGAAGCAAGCGAATCATATTACGCCTATGAATACTTCTTTAGAGTGCTGGAAGACGAAACGCTGCGACAACACTATCAATCGCCGATTGAAAACAGCTGGTTGAACGCAGCGAGGGAAAAAGGGATTCCGATCGTTTCACCAGGCATCGAGGACAGCACGCTAGGAAATATCTTTACCGCCCGTGTGATGGATGGCACAGTGGCAAGCCACCAGGCGATGCGGAGTGGAACGGAGCAGCTCGAGATGTTTTCCAAGTGGTACATAGAACAGTCCAAAGAGTCACCAATAGGGTTCTTTCAGATAGGCGGCGGCATAGCCGGCGACTTTGCGATTTGTGCAGTGCCGATGCTAATCCAAGATCTAGAGATGGATATCCCACTATGGTCCTACTTCGCACAGATATCAGATGCAGTAACGAGCTACGGTGGCTACTCAGGAGCAGTGCCTAACGAAAAGATAACTTGGACGAAACTCAGCAAGGATAGTCCGAAGTTCATGATCCAGAGCGACGCGACGATCGTCGCTCCCTTGATCTTTGCCTACGTGCTAGAGCAGTGATACTACAAGCACGACGCGGAAGCGAGAGAGTCCAAATCGTGATGGTGCCGGCAAGCGGCAAAGCCGCTCATAATGCTTTACGACAGAAATACCAAAACAAATACCAAAACCTTTACGAGCAGATGCCGCTGGAGCTATCGGTTATCATCTTGTTGCGCAACGCTTTTAGTCCGCGTTTGAGCAATCCAGCCACGGCCATATCGGTCTTCTCCATAGATTCAGCAATTTGTTTCAAAGAACATCCCTCGACATAGCGAAGCCTGAGAGCCTCTCGTTGTGTGTCAGGCAAATCTTCCAAGCAGTTTGCTAAGTACACAGCCGCTTCATTCCGCATCATCCGCTGACTTGGTGATGTAGTCTCGGAAGGAGCTAAGTCCGTGATAGCAGGGCGACTATCGGTAGGGCTGTTGGAAACTTCGCGACCAGCAGATCGCTTTTGGGTGTAGATGTGCTTTTGGTGAGCCGAAGAGACATTGTTTCTAAGAATGTGCCGCAGCCAGCCCAGCAACTCCTCGATTTGGGAGCCGCGAAACGCGGGTAAATCTCGCTGAGCCTCTAAGAAAGTAACTTGGACCACATCAGCAGCATCGAGTCGACCTCGCAAGCGTCCGTCCAAGTAGCGCTGCGCCAAGACGGTCAAATATGCTCGATAATTCTCCAGTAATTCGCCCAAAGCATCAGAATCACCACCCAGGGCCTGGTCGAGCAATTGTTGATGAAGGTAGCGATTCACTAAAAACTCTGAAGAAAACGGTCAATAGATCGATATTAAAACCTACGAAAATCGCAACTAGCGATACTCACATTCTACACCAATACCTTCGTCGTAAGGCGAAAGATGATAGGGATTCTACTCATCGAATAAGTATAGGGTTTAGCGAACATGGGCCGGCAGAATCGTGGTGAAACAGATTCTTGCCGGAATTCTAAAATGGGCTGGTTTCAGCGATAAAGTCGAAAGATAATCGCCAATTGGTGTTTTTCATGAGCCGCGCTAACTATGCAGTGTCGCGGTCTGGTCTGCAGTCATATCCAACCGAGCATAGCTCCGCTTAGAGGCATACGATGTATCTTCGAATGGCCAAACGTCTTCTCGTGGAAACAGACAAGCGTTTGTTGTGGAACTTGTTCTACAAGGCAGGATGGAAGGGTTTTCAAAGCGTTCAAAAGCATCGCAAGCGTCTGAAACGAGGAGAATTTTTCCCACCCTTTTTATATCTGAGTGTCATCAACAGCTGTAACCTTCGTTGTCAAGGTTGCTGGGTCGACGTCACCGCGAAGCAGACTAAGATCGACATCGATGCTTTGAATCGCACTGTGAACGAAGCCAAAGCGATGGGCAACGCCTTCTTCGGGATCTTGGGCGGTGAGCCTTTCTTACACAAAGAGTTGCTCGATTTTCTCGAGGGACAACCAGACGCTTACTTCCAAGTCTTCACCAATGGACACTTTATTACCGATGAAGTAGCCAAACGTTTGCGGACGATGGGCAATGTGACGCCGCTTATCTCCGTAGAGGGAACGGAAATCGTCAGCGACGAGCGACGGGGAAAAGGTGAAGTCCTGAGTAGAACCATGCAGGGGATTCATAACTGCCTCGACAATAAGGTCCTCACCGGTGTATGTACGAGTATTTGTAAGACAAACATCGATGACCTACTTACCAATCAATGGGTAGATCGATTAATCGGGATGGGAGTCATGTACTGCTGGTTCCACGTCTATCGACCGATGGGACCAGAGCCGATGCCAGAACTTTCGTTAGAACCAGATCAATTGCGACGCGTCAGGCAGTTCGTCGTAGATACGCGAGCTACGAAGCCAATCGTGGTCATCGATGCTTATCATGATGGTGAAGGTCGAGCGCTCTGCCCCGCAGCAACCGGGTTTACGCACCACGTCGGACCGGCCGGAGATATCGAGCCCTGCCCGATTATTCAGTTGGCGACAGAAAGCATCCACGACGACAAGCCGCTGAAGGATACCTTCAATGAGAGCGAGTTTTTGCGAGATTTCCGAGAGCTCGCGGCGGGACACACTCGAGGCTGCGTAGTTTTGGAGCGGCCAGACATGTTAATGAGGTTAGCAGACAAACACGGAGCTCGAGATACCACGCATCGTCAAACCGCGATGGCAGAATTAGCCGCTACTGTACCGCGGCGATCTCAGTATGTGCCTGGCGGAGAGATACCTGAACGAAGTTGGGCAGTTCGACTCGCCAAGTGGTTAGCTTTCAATGATTTTGGGGCTTACACGAAGCACTTCAAGGCAGAGAATTGGGTGGATCCTGATGCTGAAGGCAGCAAGATCGAAGCGAACAAATTGAGCTTACCGGTTGTCCAAGCACCAGAACTCGTATCGGCTCCAAGCAGCAGCGGGCAGTCAGAAACGTAGTTCTCGACAGACTCCATAATGTCGAAGCTTTATGGACTATAGCATGCCGAAAGTCTCGACGACTTTCGCTAGTTTGAAGTCATGAGACTTAAACACTCCACGCATCATCTTCTCATCCAGTGTCGAGCCAATCCCTCCCCGAGTCCTTCCAGCGCATCATGCAATCGGATCGATACCGATTGCTGAAACAGTGGCAACGCCTGCAGGCCGGTCGGGGCCGGGATAGTGAGAGAGAGAAGTGGCAGGCTAAGTTCGAAGCCTCCGCTAAGCGGTACGCGCATCGCGAAGGATTATTGCCCGACTGCGAATATGACTCTGATCTGCCTATCACGGATCATCGCGAAGAGATCATTAATCTAGTCCGCGAGCGACAGACAATCGTCGTCTGTGGTGAAACAGGATCTGGTAAGAGTACTCAGCTTCCGAAATTCTTGCTTGATGCAGGCTATGGCCTGTCGGGCTTAATCGGCCACACGCAGCCAAGACGTCTAGCGGCGCGCTCGGTCGCGGCAAGACTTGCAGAAGAATTGAAAACGACGATTGGTGAGTTGGTCGGCTTCAAAATACGTTTCACCGACGCTACCAAGCAAAATACGCTGATCAAGTTAATGACCGACGGCGTGCTGCTGGCGGAGACTCAAAGCGATCGCTTCTTGGATCAATACGATGCATTGATTATAGATGAAGCGCACGAACGCTCGCTTAATATTGACTTCTTGATGGGCTATCTTCGTAAGACGCTTGCGCGGCGGCCACAACTTAAGTTGATCATCACCTCAGCCACGATAGATCCAGAGAAGTTCGCCAAACACTTCGCCGATGAGCAGGGGCATGCGCCGATCATAGAAGTATCCGGCCGGACCTATCCAGTAGAACTTCGATACCGACCACCTAGCCAAGAGCTAGACGGCCAGAGTTTTGGAGATGACGACGAACAGTCGCGAGCCATCGCAGCCGCAGTGGATGAATTGGAGGAAGAGGGTTCGGGCGACATACTCACTTTTCTCCCAACCGAACGAGATATCAGGGCTACAGCGAAATATCTGCGAGGCCACTTTGCTGCTCGAGGAAAGGAGAAGTCGGTAGAGATTTTGCCACTCTATGCCCGGCTAACACAAGCAGAACAGAACAAGATATTTGCGGGACACAACAAACGCCGAATAGTACTCTCAACCAACGTAGCCGAATCCTCTTTGACAGTGCCAGGAATACGCTATGTGATCGATACGGGACTTGTTCGAATTAGTCGTTATGCCCCGCGGAGTCGAGTACGCCGTCTCCCAATCGAAACCGTTTCTCAAGCCTCCGCAAATCAGCGATCGGGTCGTTGTGGTCGTATAGGACCGGGTATTTGTATTCGTCTCTACGAAGAGGACGACTTTGAGAAGCGACCGAAGTTCACGACGCCCGAGGTCAAACGCAGTGACTTAGCGAGCGTCATTCTGCAGTGTCACACTTTGAATCTCGGCAAACTGGAGGAGCTACCACTGCTGGATGCACCGACGCCGGAAGCTTTGCGCGATGGCAAGAGAACCTTGTACGAGTTGGGTGCCACGGAGGAAGATGATCGACTGACAAAAGTAGGTAGGCAGTTGGGCAAACTACCTTGTGATCCACGGGTCGGTCGAATGCTACTGGAGGCCGATCAACGAAACTGTCTAGCAGAAGTAGTCGTTATCGCCGCAGCCATCGAATGCCAAGACGTGCGGCAACGTCCAGCTGGTCAGCGTTCGCAAGCCGATGAGGCTCACGCGATTTTCAACGATCCGCATAGTGATTTCTTGAGCTATTTGAGGCTTTACCGCTTCTTTGAAGACTTGCGCGGGAAGCTCGGGCGTTCACGATTGCAAAAGGCACTGCAACAAAAATTCTTATCGTATCAGTCTTTCCGAGAATGGTCAGATATCATCCGGCAACTCAAAGAAATACTTTCAGATGCCAAGATGAAAGTTGGCAAGTTAACGGTAAACTTACCAAAGATAGATCCTGAACTCTTGGAACAAAAGAATGAGCGTGGAGGTGATCGAGGGAACAATCGCATTAAGGGTGAGAAAGCAGCACAACCGAAGTTGAAGCGGCCGGAAGGATATGCTGCGATTCACCATTCGCTGTTGTCAGGATTGCTTAGAGGAATCGCTCAGCGAGGTGATCGGCACGAATACAAAGCGGCAGGTGGACTCGAAGTCGCCCTGTGGCCAGGATCTGGTTTGTTCCAAAGACAACCGCGCTGGGTCGTGGCTTCGGAAGTTATCGAAACCAGTAAACGCTATGCTCGCACAGTAGCAGAAGTCGACGTCGAGTGGATTGAACAAGCGGGTAAACGACTGCTTAAGCATTCCTATAGTGATCCTCACTGGAGCAGCAAAACAGGCAACGCGATGGTCTATCGTCGCAGTACCTTATTTGGTTTGCCTGTAGTAGCGGGTCGTAGGACCCCGCTCGCACCGCTGGA
The DNA here is from genome assembly GCA_002862265.1 of Planctomycetaceae bacterium. Lineage (GTDB taxonomy): Bacteria > Planctomycetota > Planctomycetia > Pirellulales > Pirellulaceae > Aureliella. The sequence goes on from PKCQ01000438.1 coordinate 16,451, forward strand.
TGCAGAAACCGCTCGGCGACTACTGATAGAACACGGTTTGGTGCAAGGTGTATGGCGATGCAACGAAGCGTTTTACTTACACAATCAAGAATTGCTAGAAGACATAGCCGAGCTAGCGAAGCGAACGCGATCAAGAAATTACATCGTCGATCACTTTCACATGATAAATTTCTACAATCAGCATTTGCCTCTTGAAATAGTGGATCTTAGTTCGTTGAAGAGTTGGGTCAAAGCGAACCGCGGGTCAACCGCCGAGAAAGGACTGTGGCTCGGACCATCCGATCTGCTTGAAGAAACGCCTGCGGGTTCCTTCGAGAAGAGTTACCCCAACGAGTTGAAAATCGGCAAAACCTCATTGCCACTGAATTATCATTTTGAGCCGGGCAGTGAGAAGGATGGAGTCACGGTAACCGTGCCTCAAGTGGCGTTGAAACAAGTTAGTGAAGAGTCGCTAGGTTGGCTCATTCCAGGTTTGCTGGAAGAAAAGATATTGCATCTGATCAAGTCGTTGCCAAAGTCGTTACGAACCAACTTTGTACCAGCGCCAGACGTGTCTCGGGTGTTGGCCTCCGAAATAGCGAGTGTGAGTAGAGACGAATCGTTTTCCGATGCACTTTGCCGAGTAATGCGGGATTACTCTGGTGAAGTTGTCCGGGCGACCGATTTTGATCCACAAAAACTTCCTCAACATCTACGCTTTTTGGTTCGTGTTGTAGATAATACTGGCAGAGAAATCGCGAGCGGCAGAGAAATAGGTGAGCTTCAGGATTCTTTTGCAATGCATACACCGGAATTGCAAGCACCTAGTGAAGAGACGATAGATTGGAAAAATCGTCAGGTTGATCCAGGAAACTTTGAAGATTATCCGGAATCGATACGAGTGCGAAGCGGCGGTGTGATGGTTTCAGCCTTCCCCACTCTGTTCGATCAGGGTGAAAAGGTGGAGCTCCGATTGTGCGATAACGAAGCAGAATCCACGCGGCAGGGTCAACGAGGAATGACAAGACTTTTTGCGATCAAGCACTCGAAGTCGCTTCGCAATCAAGTGCGGCACTTGCCCAATCTAGACCAAGCCAAGATGCGGTTGTCCCACTTGCTCGCCGGCGCTGATTTGCGAGCAAAACTTCGCGATCTACTAGCTCGAGCGGCCTTGGTGGATGACAAACCCGTCGTTCGTAGTAGGGTCGATTACGACGCTCGCAATGTGGACGCAGCGCAGCAGATATCGATCGCGACGCAAGATATTGCCCAGTGGTTACCTAAGTTCAGTGAGCAGGCTCAAGCACTTAGATTACAACTTGAGAAACTTCCAGAGATGTGGCGAGAAGTGGGAGAGGATATCGAACGGCAGAAAAGATTTTTGTTCTCAGATGACTTTCTGGCTCGAGTGCCGTGGTCTGCGATGAAGGAATATCCGCGTTATCTACAAGCGATCGTGCAACGGATCGACAAGCTTAGGAGTGGCGGTCTGCCGAAGGATCGCAAGCAGCGAGCACCGATCGAGAAGCTCAATGATCATTTCAAAGAGTTAAGCGAAGGAAGACCGGATTCTTCGTTGGTAGAATCGATCGGCTGGATGATCGAGGAATATCGGGTATCTGTTTTCGCGCAAAATTTAGGAACGCGTCAGTCAGTATCAGAGAAGAGGATTCGCGAGGCGATTGAAAGGCTATTGTAAACATTCGAATCAAAGGTCATTCCGGCGCAGTGACTCGTCTTACTCATCCCAAACGGATGTAGACATTCTGAGACGGGTGGAATCCTGGCGGTGGATTGGCTTTGAAGATACCTTTCGATTGAATGGACAACTTACCGCTACCAGTAAGTTTGCTACCAGCAACGAGCGAACCCTAAATCCGATCTCCGAAGAGTCGGAGAACGAGACGTTACCGCTGGCGTAGATTAATCCTAGAAGCAGCGAGGGATAAACTTTTTTTTGTTGTATTGTCACTCGTACTTCGAAAAGGAAGCAGGGATGGATTGAGTTAGTAGCAGCATACGACTACCTTAGAAGAGTGCCAGTCGTGGCAAGATCAAGTTTCCGTCAATCAGCGAAATCGGATAATTCGACTTCGCAGCTTCCCAATGGACAGATCCCTCAACAATGCTGGGGGAACCTGAGTCGATGAGCACTAAAGTACATCGCAAGCGAGACTGTGATATTGCCACAGAACTTCCAGCACGATCGATGAAGTAGACACCGTCAGGATCTGACGGTTTACTTCTCAGCGACCGCAAAGAACCCACCCGCTCGAAGACCGATAAGTCGAGCAGAACTGGGAAGCAGGGTCGAGCCAGAAACATCGATCGGAAGAATCTCGATCATGCGAAACCCAGCTTGTTGCAAGTCAGCGATCAATTCGCGGCGACTGTAAATGTGCAAGAACATTCGTGGCAAGCCACGGTACGGATAGACTCGATCGCCCAACTCGCCCTTTCCGCTTAGGTGCCTCAGCAGTCCATAAGCTAGCCAAGTCATTCCACCAGGATCGTACAAACTGCGGTATTTGTTGTGAACGTGAACCACGAAGCGCCCAGATTGTCTGAGCGAATCAAAAACTTGCGTTAAAAATTGAATTCTTTGCTCTCTTGGACGAAGCATGCCGAGGCTGCTGAACAGGCAGACAGCAAGGTGTAAACAGTCGGGCCGAAGAAATTGAAGCTCCGCCAAGTTAGCTTGGAGTTCTAAAGCGTTTTTACGTTTTCCCGCCAATTCCTGAGCTCGTAGCAACATAGATTGACTCAAGTCAATGTTCAGAACTCGACAAATATAGGGGTCAAGCGCGCGAGCGACTCGAGCTGTCCCACAGCCTAGGTCCGCCACGTAAAGTTCGCACTCTGGAAACTGGTTCTGGAGATGCTCGATCTGCTGCTGAACCAGATCGACGTCGAGCTGAAAGAGCGGATTTTGGCCGAGGAAATCCTCATACTGATGAGCGATCTTCTCAGACTGTATGTAGTTCCACGATTCGCGACTTACACCTTTGGGTAGTTGCCAGCGAGGACGAACCATGATGTTCTTTCCAAGTCACGAGTTAAAGGGGGTATGAGCAACACAAGTAAACCATAGCGGCAGCTATCTCGCCGTCTAAGCTTTGGTTCTTAGCAGCAAGTTTGCGTTGCTGGTTCTGGCTGGAAAAATTATAATTTCCGCCCACTGAAGAGGAATCAATCGAATTATCGCTCTCCTCATCTGTAATCCAACCACGACGGCCTGCACGGCCTCGAGCCCCTACGTTAGATCTAGGAGACAACAATGGCAATTCGTGTCGCAATTAATGGTTTTGGCCGTATCGGACGCCTCACCTTCCGTAACTTGATGGCTCGCAGCGATGAGTTCGAAGTAGTCGCCATCAACGACCTGACAGACAACAAGATGCTCGCGACCTTGTTGAAGTATGATTCGATTCATGGTCGGTATCCCGGCACCGTCTCTTCGACAGATACACACCTCGTTGTTGATGGCAAGGAGATCGCTGCTCTGGCAGAACGCGATCCTTCCAAGCTCCCTTGGGGAGACCACAATGTCGACATCGTGATTGAGAGCACGGGCATCTTCACTGGTCGCGCGGCTGATGGAAAGCCTGGTTATGACACACACTTGGAAGCTGGTGCAAAGAGAGTCGTCTTGAGTGCTCCTGCCAAGGATGGTGCAGACCTCACTTGTGTCATCGGTGTCAACGACGACAAGCTCAACGCAGATATGAAGTGCATCTCCAACGCGAGCTGCACTACCAACTGCTTAGCGCCAGTCGCCAAGGTCTTGCACGAGACTTTTGGAATCGAAAGTGGTCTGATGACTACGGTTCACGCTTACACGAACGATCAGAACGTTCAAGATCAACCACACAAGGATCCTTACCGAGCTCGTGCCGCAGCGGCCAACATCATTCCAACCTCTACAGGTGCTGCTAAAGCAGTTGGTCTAGTTATTCCGGAATTGCAAGGCAAGTTGACTGGTATCGCGATGCGAGTACCTGTTACGACTGGCAGTGTCGTCGACCTGACTGTGAATTTGGGCAAGGAAGCATCTGCGGCTGACATCAACGCGGCTGTTAAGGCGGCAGCAGAAGGTCCTCTAAAGGATGTTCTGTGGTACAGCGAAGATCCACTTGTGAGCTCAGATATCATCGATGATCCACATAGCTCGATCTTTGCAGCAGACTTCACTCAAGTCCTTGGCGATAGCGGCAAGTTGGCCAAGGTCGTTAGCTGGTACGACAACGAGTGGGGCTACAGCTGCCGTACTGCTGACTTGTGTGCTCTGATCTCCAAGATGCTTTAAGGATCGCTCAGCGAGAGTAGCTCCATGGTGACCAATGGATCTATTATTGCATCAGAGTCGATAAAGAATTCACTGAACGGGCGGCTAGTGCTATAGTCACCCGTTCTTTCATTTTCTTCTACCGACGATCGATTTCCAGCTTCGGTTCAACCTCGCGGGAACTGCCGACAATACTCGTAAACCGCCATGGTGGTCGCAGTCACGACGTTGTAGCTAGCTGGCAGACCAAATACAGGGATCTCCACTACAGCATGCAGCTGATCAAGCGCTTCTTGAGAAAGTCCCTCGCGTTCAGAGCCAATCACTAAGGCAGTCTTCCTGGTGAACTCGTAATCGGGCAAGAGCTGCGAATTGGTAGTTTGTTCCAACCCGACCAGGCAATAATCTTGCTGCCTTAGTTTCGCGAGAAAAGGAGTGAGACTACGACGCGATTCAACTCTTACATGATCGGCTGCATCGCGCGCGATGGTGGAATCCACTTTGCCGCTTCCGCAGGTCCAGCTCCGGAGCTGGAAAAGCCTGGGCTTTTACAGCCACGTCCTTTCAACGGGGCCACTACCGAAAACGGTATTCGGCTTGAAGACCCTCAGGCCTGCAGGCCTGCCGATGTATACCTACCTCGGTGGCGTCGCGGCACGCCAGTGGCATTGGACTTCGCAGTCACGTCCGGCCTGCGTGCCACCATGGTTCCCTCAGTGGTTGCCGATGGTGCGGCCGCAAGCATTCCCTATGAGGCACATGAGCGGGCGCACATGTTGGGAAAATTTGGTCCCCGCG